>NZ_FRDJ01000017.1 GCF_900143265.1 Fervidobacterium gondwanense DSM 13020
GATAGTGTTAACTTGTAGTGATGAAAGAGTGTAAGTGTGAAAGAATGAGATTGATATTACCATTGTGCGTTTTCCAAAAATTCTTGACTACCCAAAAACCTTAGACCTACCACAAGAAGGGCATTTGGGATAAGGGAAAGAGAAGTTTTTGTGTTTGTGAGAATGGGAAAGTTTGAAGGAATGATGGCAGAGTTTGCAAAGGAATTGTTGGTTACCGTATTTGTCATGACCGTTTTTGTAAAAGCTGGTGGAATAACGTTTTGGCAAGAGAGCATTGAGTTATCCCTATCGGGATACCTCCTTTGTCAAGAGTAGGTTGGGGGGTGTCCCATCTTTATAAGAATAATGCGGTTTTTGGAAAGTTTCAATACTTTTAGTTAACATTATCAAATTTGTGGCGGGTGGTAAAGTGCAAGAGATATTTAAAAAATATAAAGAAAGGTTGGTTAATTTAAGCGGCAGAAACAGAAGTTTGGTGATGAAAAAGATATATAAAAAGCATTCATTTGATTTGTATCTATTAAAGAACTTTCAAGATAATATAGATAAAGATATCTTGAGATTTCTTTTCTCTAGAAATAAAGGAAGAATTAAGATTCTACAAGACCCATATATTTGGCAAAATCAACAAATAGCTATTCTTCAAACAAATATAAATAATCAAATTAAGGAAGCAATAGAAAAACTACAAATAGCAGATAAGGTGAAGTTAGAAGAAGAAAAACAGAAGATAAAATTTAAATATCAAGAAAAATTCGAAAATGAAAAGCGAAGAATAGAAGCACAAGCAGAAACACTTATAACTTATTCAAATTCATTAAATTACCTAAATAAAGAGATATTGTCTACTGAAAAGGAAACAGGTAGATACGAAATGTATATTGGATATCCTTTTGTTGAAGGATGTTTAAAGGACGAAACATTTGTAAGGGCTCCACTTTTGCTTTTTCCTGTAAAGATATTTAAAATGGGAGATGAATGGTTTCTTGAAAATATTTTAGATGAGAATGTAATGATAAATAAAGTATTGTTAGTGGCATTTTCTAAATTCAATGGTGTACAATTAAATGAAGAAATAGAAAATGAATTTGATGAATTATCAAGTTTAGGGTTTGATGATTTAAACAATATTGTAAGTTATTTAAATAAGATGGGTATAGAGTTAAAAATGTCGGAAAGAACAGAAGTTCAAAGATTTATCGAAATAAAGGCAGATACAGATAGAGTAACTGATTACGCAATAGGGGAATTGGTAATAAAGCCATATTTGATATTAGGACGCTTTCCAATAGCAAATTCAATATATGTTGATTATTTAAGATTAGAAAAAACTGATGAAGAAAATGAGTTGGTTAAAAAGCTATTGACTAATGAAGGTGTAAGAGATAATGGAGATACTGGTTATTTATTTAGTGATGAATCTGAGAAAATAAAAGAAGAGGATTTTTATTTTTTGACAGAATTAGATTTTAGTCAGGAAAAGGCTGTTAAAATGGCTGATTCAACAAAACAGCTTGTAATTTATGGTCCGCCTGGTACAGGTAAATCGCAAACTATCGCAAGTATAATATCTGATGCATTATCTAAAGAAAAAAAGGTGCTGATGGTTTCAGAAAAAAGGGCTGCTCTTGATGTTATATATAACAGATTAGCGAAAATAAATTCAAAGATAGTTCTTCTGCATGATTCTAATAAAGATAAAAAGAATTTTTATGAAAAGGTTAAAAATGCTTTGGAAAATATAGAGGATAACTATATACAAACATCATATGGAAGAAAGATAAATACATTAAGTGAAATAAAGAAATATTCTGAAAGAGTAGATAACAATATTTCGAAATTAGAGGAACTTGCAGATTTCCTTCACAAGGAAAGAGAATTTGGATTATCATTACAAAAGATGTACTCAATGTCTAAAAAGATTGTTTCAAAGGAAGATGCTAGATATGAAATATTTAGGAAATTTAAAACGTGTAATTTTGTTGAAGCATATAAGTATGATGATGTAAAATCAAGCGTTGAAAACATACTTAAAGAAGGTGTTTTGGAAGATTATTTTAAATACAAAAGATACGTTTCTAATAATAGTATGATATTGAAAATAAGAGAAGGTTCAGATCGTTTCGATATAGATGATTATATCGATAAATTAACCAGTATAAAAAATGATTATAGTAACGCAGAGATTAAATTGGATTTAGATGAAATTTGTAAGGATAAGCTTTTAATTCTTTATAAAGAAAAACAAAATGTGCTGCCAGACGATATAACTGCTTTAAGTGAAGCTATAAATAAAGAGAGTAATAGAGAACTTTTAGTTAAATTAAACAATGGTAGATGGTGGAGCCTTATTTACTGGTTAAATTATAGTAAAAATAAGAAAATAGAAATGGAAAATAAAAAGGAATACGAAAGAAGGGGACAAGAAATATATAAAAAGCTCTTAAATGATAAAGAAAAGATAGATGCATTTAAAAAGAAATTTGACTTTATAAGAGATATAGTAGTGGAAGATGAATACGAAGAATTAATAAAAAGCATATATGATTTAAAAGATTTAAGTGGATATATCGATAAATTGATAGATGGCTTGAGTATATACGAAGATTTCATGAAAACAATTGCTAGACTAAATTGGCTTTCAGATAAAGAGAAAAACATCTTAGACTTTGTGTATGAGATAACAAATGATTTAAACCACGCTCGCAAAATAGTGAACGATATTGAGGAGTACTTTATTTTGTACAATATAAATAAGATAGAGAATCAAGAAAAGGATAAAATCACATTGTATGGAAAATGTTATGACTTAGTAGGAGACAGCAAAAAATATATGGCTCGTAAAAGGGAATTGATTGCGCAATATATAGTCGAGAAATGGGACAGTATTTTTATAAACACTAGAAACAGAGATTTTAATAGATATAAAGAATTTGAAAGACAAGCACAAAAGAAAAAGATGCTTTGGCCTATTAGACAGTATGCAAACGAATTCAAAGATATGTTATTTGATTTATTTCCATGTTGGCTTTTAACCCCAGAAACTGCATCCGAAGTTTTACCTTTAGTAAATGGATTATTTGATATCGTAATATTTGACGAGGCTTCTCAAATATTTGTTGAAAATGCAATACCTGCAATATATAGAGGTAAAAGAGTTGTTATAGCAGGAGATGATAAACAATTACGACCTACGTCTGTATTTAAAGTAAGATTTGATGATGACGAAGAATATGAAGATTTAGAGGTAGCAGCAGCATTAGAAGAGGAAAGTTTGTTAGACTTAGCTAAGGTTAAATATGATTCTGTTCATTTAATTTACCATTATCGTTCTAAATATCAAGAGTTAATTAATTTTTCAAACTATGCTTTTTACGGCGGAAGATTAAAAATTTCACCTAATGTAGAAAAAACAGATATATCTAAGTTTAAGCCGATAGAGAGAATAAAGGTAAATGGAAGATGGATTAAGAAAACTAATATAGAAGAAGCAGAAAAGGTTGTTGAGTTGGTTAAAGATATACTAAAGAATAGAAAAGAAAACGAAACTATAGGTATAATAACCTTCAATATTACACAAAGGGATTTAATAGATGAAATGCTTGATAATGAAGCATCTAATGATCCGTATTTTGAACAGCTTCTTTTAAAGGAAAGGGATAGGTTAGAAAACGGAGAGGACAAGAGTTTATTTGTAAAGAATATAGAGAATGTACAAGGTGATGAGAGGGATATAATTATATTCTCTATAGGGTATGCACCAAATGAAAATGGTAAGATTTTAGCAAATTTTGGTTCTTTATCTGTGGATGGAGGAGAAAATAGATTAAATGTAGCAATAAGTAGAGCAAAGAAAAAAATATATGTTGTTACCTCAATTGAACCTGAGGAATTAAATGTAGATTCAACTAAAAATAACGGGCCAAAACTTCTAAAAAAATATTTACAATATGCAAGGGAAGTTTCAAATGGAAATAAAGAGATGGTTGAGACTATTTTAAACAGCATTTTAGATTCCGATTTATCACCAAACACTCAAAAGACATTTGATAGTGATTTTGAACAGGAGGTGTATGACGCTTTAGTTGAAAGAGGATACCATGTAGACACGCAGGTTGGTGTGGCGGGATATAGGATAGATTTAGCTATTTATGACCCTAATACATCAAGATATATATTGGGAATAGAGTGTGATGGTGCAACTTATCACAGTTCAAAATCTGCAAGAGAAAGGGACATTCATAGGCAGAGATTTTTAGAGTCAAGAGGATGGAACATAATAAGAATTTGGAGTAGAGATTGGTGGGAAAACCCTCAAAGGGAAATAGATGAAATAGAAGGATTTTTGAAAGATATGATAGAGGCATTTGCTTAAAATATCTGTTTGGTATTATTCTTGAATCTATTTTTTAGTTTAAGTCTTATTGTATCTATTTGAAGGTGTTCAATAGGAATACTAACCCTTCTGGTTTTTTGTCAAGTAGGTGTCAAAGACTAAGCTATTAGATAGCACCTATTCTCTTTAGTAGAATTAAGAAAACTTCGATTAGTGGGGAACCTACAGGCAAAAAAATTAGCTAATGTTATTTATGAGAAATGTGTAGAAAACTTTAATCTATTAACAACTTAAAATAATAATGCTTTTATTGTATCAATATCATCCCCCAAAGACAAAACATCTGAGTAGATAATGTACGAAGCCCTGGTTTATTCCAGGGCTTTTTTGTTTCGTAGTACGCATTCACTTGGAGGTGATGGGAATGAGACTCAATTTAGCAGCTAAAAAACAACTTTTTGAATCTTTGAAAAATGACATCTAAAGCCTATGCATTTCAGGGGATGAAAGATAGGTAAAAACGAAGTGGTTCGACAGCAAAGTAAAAGCGTTGAAAGGTCTAAAAAGTCGGTTGAATGTAAAGAAAGAAAAAATAAAGTATTTGAAATATTCGGACGAGGACGATTATGATATAATTAAAGTGTATACTAAAGTTGTAACATATTAACCTAATAGATGTAATAGACCTATAAGAAAGGAGAGGTACCTATGCAAGAATATTAGGTTAAGTGGTTAAGCGGAAAATATGGAGTTTCATTTAAAACAAACTTAGCTATTGTGATAGTAGTACTTTATTTTGTTAATCCCATAGATGCCCTACCAGATGGCATTCCTTCTCTTGGCATAACAAATGATGCGGATGTATTTGCGCTCATAATAAACCAAATTAGAGTTGAGTTGGATAGATACAAAGAATGGAAACGATGACTTATTCATCTTGCGAACCTACCTTTTTCAAGAGTTGTTTGTGAGTGTCTCATATTTAAAGGATAATGTGCTTTTTGGAAAGTTTCAATAGTTTTAATAAACATTATAATAAATTTATTAATTGGAGGGATCGATTTGGCTGGTGACAAAATAACCTTAAGACAGCTTGAAACACATCTTTTCAAAGCAGCTGATATACTCAGAGGTAAGATGGACGCCTCTGAATATAAAGAATATATTTTTGGTATGCTTTTTCTAAAATATGCATCAGATGTCTTTGAGGAAAAAAGACAGGAGTTAAAAGATAACTATAAGCTCATGGGATTTTCTGAAGAGCAAATACATGAGCTTTTAGAAGATCCAATCTCTTATGGCGATGCCTTTTTTGTACCTGAAAAGGCAAGATGGGAAAATATTTTGAAATTAAAAGAGGATGTAGGAAATCAACTAAATAAAGCCCTGAGCGCTTTAGAAGAAGCAAATCCAGAGCTTGATGGAGTTTTGAAACACATAGATTTTAACGCAGTAAAGGGAAAAACCCGACTAAAGGATCAGCAGCTTATTGACCTTATTAATCATTTCAACAAGTATAAACTGACACCTTCAAACTTTGAATTTCCTGATCTGCTTGGTGCTGCTTATGAGTATTTGTTAAAGGAATTTGCCGATTCAGCTGGTAAAAAAGGAGGCGAATTTTACACACCGCCACATGTCAAAAAATTAATGGTAAGATTAGTTAAGCCCCGTGAGGGCATGTCAATTTATGACCCAACTGTGGGCTCTGGTGGTTTTTTGATTGAAGCGTTCCACTACGTTGAGGAACAAGGACAAAACCCAAGAAACTTAGCTCTTTACGGGCAAGAACTCAATGGATTGACATGGTCTATATGCAAAATGAATATGATTTTGCATGGCATCAATGATGCAAAAATTGAAAACGAAGACGTACTAACAACCCCCATGTTTTTGGAAAATGGATACATAAAAAGGTTTGATAGAATATTAGCCAATCCACCTTTCTCAGAAAATTATAGCCGCGCAAATATGCAGTTTGAAGAAAGATTTAAATATGGCTTTACTCCTGAGAATGGGAAAAAGGCAGACCTTATGTTTTTACAGCACATGATTGCAAGCCTGAAAGATGACGGAGTAATGGCAACAGTTATGCCCCATGGAGTTTTGTTCAGAGGTGGACAGGAAAAGGTTATAAGGGAAGGGATTGTAAGAGATGATTTGATTGAGGCAATAATAGGACTGCCACCGAAGCTTTTCTACAACACCGGAATACCTGCTTGTATTATTGTGATTAATAAAAACAAGCCAGAACATTTAAAAAATAAGATCTTGTTTATTAACGCTGATAGAGAGTATGGAGAAGGTAGAAATCAGAATTTCTTGAGACCAGAGGACATAGAAAAAATAGTCACAGTGTTCGATGAGAAAAAAGAGATACCTAAATACTCAAGGTTGGTTGATATAAAAGAGATAGAGGAGAATGATTTTAATCTAAATATTCGACGGTACGTAGATAATTCCCCAGACCCTGAAATCGAAGATGTGCGTGCCCATCTTTTTGGTGGTGTACCGAAGAAAGAAGTATTGCTGTATGAAAACCAGTTGAGGAAATTTAAGTTGAGCTATGATATTTTGCTATCAGAGAAGAGTGAAGATTATTTGGAGTTTAGAAAAGACATTACTGACAAAAATCAAATTAAGGAACTGATTGATAACTGTGCTGAGGTTAAACATACAATAGAAGAACACAAAGAAAAACTTTTGGAGTGGTGGCAGATTGTAAGGACCGAAATTGAACAGTTTTACGGCAAAAACAATCTTTGGAAGTTTAGAAATGAAGCTTTGAAAAAGTTGAAAGAAAGTCTCTTGCCAATTGGAACATTTGATGAGTTCAAAATAGCGGGCATATTTGCAAATTGGTGGGAAGAACTTGTTTATGATTTTAAAAGTATAGTTTCTGCGGGTTGGAACAAGAATTTGGTTGAAAGAGAAAAAATTAAAGAAAAATATTTTAAAGAACATATGGAAGAAATTGAAGATCTTGAAAACAGACTTGCCGAAATTGAAGCAGACTTAAGTGAGCTTTTAGAAGAGGTTGAAGACTGGGACGAAGAAGAGCAAGGAGATAAAACTGCAAGCAAGGTCAAAGAGTTTCTGAAGGACTTGGTTAAAGATTTAGAATCAAAAGACAGCGAGGCTGCAAGAAGAGAAGCAAGAAAATGGGAAGATTTGTTGGAAAATATTGCTCAAAAAGAAAAGGAAATTAAAAAGGTAAGAAGCGAAATAAGCAGAAAGCAAAAGGAAATTGAAAATAAGATAGATGAAAAGATTGAATCTATTACCGAAGAAGAAGCAAAAGAGCTATTGCTTGAAAAGTTCTTTGAATTAATTAGCAATCAACTTGAAAAGTACTTAAATGCAGAGAAAAAAGAACTGATAAAGATTTTTGAAAAGCTGTGGGATAAATACAAAGTTTCTTTGCAAGACTTGAAAGCTGAAAGAGATGAAGAAATCAAAAAATTGGAGGAATTTTTACAAAGGCTGGGATATTGCTATGAGTGAGAATGTTAAATTGCCTGATGGATGGCAGAAAGTAAAACTGAGCGAAATAATTGAAGAAGTTAAAGAGAGAAATATTACTAATAATAAAGAGTATCCTATATTAACTTCTTCTCGTAAAGGAATATATATTCAAGAAGAATACTTTAATCGTGTTGTTGCAAGTGAAAACTTATCTAATTATAAAATCATCAGAAAAAATGAGTTTACGTATCGCTCGATGAGCGATAACCAAACTTTTGTTTTTAATAGACTTGAATTACTTGAGGTTGGATTAGTGAGCCCTGCTTATTATGTTTTCAAAGCAAAAAATTCTTTGAGCACATTCATTAAATATTTTCTAAATAATTCACAAGAAATAAAATCGCAGATTTCTAAAGTAATAGAAGGAACAACAAGGACAGCTCTAAGATTTAATCAAGTTTTAAAGTTTGTAGCAATGGTTCCCCCTCTTCCCGAACAACGTAAAATCGCAGAAATACTTGAGACAATTGATAATGCAATTGAAAAAACTGACGCTATTATAGAAAAATACAAACGTATAAAGCAAGGTTTGATGCAAGATTTGTTTACTAAAGGAGTGGTAAGTGAGGGTGAAGGTGAAAGTGAGAGGTGGAGGTTGAGAGATGAGAATATTGATAAATTCAAGGACTCACCGCTTGGGAGGATTCCAGAGGAGTGGGAAGTGGTAAGATTAGAAAACATTTCTGAATTAATATATGGAGAAAGATTGTCATCTGAAGAATATGTTGATGATGGTGATTCTCACGTTTATGGTACAGCAGGTGTAATTGCAAAAACTAATAAATATGTGGGTATAGGAGAATCTATTGTAATTCCAAGAAAGGGTTCAATAAATAATAAATTTTATGTGTGTGCTGGGCAAAAATTTTTTGTTATAGATACTGCGTTTTATATGAATGTGAATAAAACGATAAGTAACGTGAAATTTCTTTTCTACCAATTGGAACAAATAGACTTTAACTTTTACAATGAAGCCACAGGTGTTCCAAGCCTAAATCGAAATGTTGTAAGAAAAATCACTATATCTCTTCCTCCATTATTTGAACAGCAACGCATAGCTTCAATTTTATCTCAAATAGATGAAGCCATAGAAAAAGAGCAAGCCTATAAGGAAAAACTTGAAAGAATCAAAAAAGGCTTAATGGAAGATTTGCTAACAGGCAAAGTCAGGGTAAACCACCTTATTGAGGAGGAAGATAAAGATGGTAACTAAATTGGACGAGGAACATTATGTTGAAAATCCATTCCTCTTTCAGCTTCAAAGGCTTGGATGGAAGATTTATAGGCAAAACAAAGATAACCCTGAGGATACAAAAGAAATAATATCGTTCACTTCTTCATTAGAACCTGAATATGGTAAAAGCCAAAAATTCAGAGAAAGTTTTAGAGAAGTGGTCCTTGAGGAAGTTTTAAGTGAGTCTTTAAAGAGAATAAACCCATGGATAGAAGATGACCAAATAAGTGAAGTTGTTCGAAAAATTACAACACCACAGTCAAACTCTCTTTTAGAGGCAAATAAAGAAATCCATGACTTGCTTTTAGAGAATACCTCGGTTTCTGAAAATAGAAAAACAGGAGAAAAGAGCCCAACTGTTAAGTTTATTGATTTTAAAAACCCAGACAATAATTCATTCATTGCGATATCACAGTTTAAAGTGAATATAACAGGGACTGAAAAACATATTGTTCCCGATATAGTTCTTTTTGTAAATGGTTTGCCTCTTGTGGTGGTTGAATGCAAATCTCCAGCAATTGCTGACCCAATTTCTGAAGCAATTACTCAGCTTATGCGCTATTGTAACAGACGTGGTGCAAGTGAGGGAAATGAAAAGCTTTTCTGGTACAACCTATTTGTAGTAGCTACCTCTAACCAGGTTGCGAAGTATGGTACAATAACCTCAGACTACGAGCACTTTGTTGAGTGGAAAGACCCTTATCCTTTTTCACTGTCAGACGTAAATCCAGATGGAAATGTAACAAGCCAGCAAATTTTGATTCATGGTATGCTTTCAAAAGAAAACCTTCTTGATTTGCTTCATACATTTACCATCTTTAAAGAAGATCCAAAGAGCAAAATGATTAAGGTTGTTGCAAGATATCAGCAATTTAGAGCAGTAAAGAAGATGATAAAAAGACTAAAAGAGGGCAAAACACCAGACGAAAAAGGGGGAATTGTTTGGCATACTCAAGGTTCCGGTAAATCTTTGACAATGATGTTTATGGTTCGAGAGCTTTATCACAATCCTGAGTTTGGAAACTACAAAGTTGTTTTTGTCACAGATAGAAAGGACCTTGAAAAGCAGTTAAATGAAACATCAAGAAGTGTTGGATTTACAGTTAAGTTAGCAAGAAGCATACAAGAGCTTAAAGAACTTTTAAAGACTGACACACCCGAACTTGTTATGGCTATGGTTCATAAATTTCAAGAGAGGGAATTAAAAAGTGAATTTCCCGTCCTTAATACATCACCTAATATACTAATAATGATAGATGAAGCACACAGAACCCAGTACAAGCTTCTGGGCGCAAATTTAAGAAAAGCTCTTCCAAATGCAACAAAAATAGCATTTACAGGTACACCTATAGAAAAGACGGAGATGACGTTTGGCGACTACATCGACAAGTATGGTATAAAGCAGGCAGTTGAAGATGGTGTGACTGTTGAGATTGTATATGAAGGAAGAGTACATAGCGCAGAGCTTTCAGACGAAGAGGCAGCAAATGCAAAGTTTGAAGATGTTTTCAAAGACGCTGATAAAGATACAAAAAGAATGATAATGGGAAGATTCACATGGAGAGCATATCTTGAAGCTGAAGAGGTAATCCGCGACAAAGCCAGAGATATGATAGAGCACTATATAACTCATATATTCCCAAATGGATTTAAAGCTCAAGTTGTTACAGTATCTCGTCTTGCTGCAATAAGATATAAAAAAGCACTTGAAGAGGCTCTCAAAGAAAAGATTTCTGAATTGGAAAAAGAAAATAACTCAAAAATAGATTTAGAAACATTGAGAAAGTTAGAGGTTGGTGTGGTTATTTCAGGAGCTCAGAATGACCCACCTGAGTATCGTCCTTATACTGACCTAAATGAGCACGAAAGGATAATCAGAAGTTTTAAACTTCCATTTGACAAAGTGGACGAAAATGGTATCAGCGGCAATGTTGGTATCTTAGTTGTTCAAAATATGCTAATAACTGGTTTTGATGCACCTGTTGAGCAGGTTATGTATCTTGATAATGTGATAAAAGGTCATAACTTGCTACAGGCTATTGCAAGAGTAAACAGAGTTTATAAAAATAAGTCATGTGGTTTTGTTGTAGATTATGTAGGGGTTTTGAAACATTTAAAAGAGGCACTTGCTATTTACGCAGATGAAGATATTGACGAGATTTCACAGGTAGTTAGGAACAAAGCAAAAAGCGTTGATGAATTGAAGTTGAATCACCGCAGGATTGAAGAGTTCTTTGAAAAATATAAGATTAAAAATTGGCGTCAGAATATAGACGAGTGTATTGACATTCTTGTAGATGAAGAGATTAGAGATGAATTCATAGCACTTGTAAGACAATTTAACCGTAGTATGGATGCAGTTCTTCCCGACCCAGAGGCCTTAAAATATGTACATGATTTAAAAATTCTGGGTTTTATAAAAGAATCAGCAAGGAATAGATACAGAGATGACAAACTAAGTATAAAAGATACAAGTAACAAGATAAGGGGGATTATTGAAGAGTATCTACATTCTCAAGGTATTGATCCTAAAATACCACCCACTCCGCTTTTTGAAGACAAATTTCTCGAAAAACTTCACAAGGAACCAAGTAAAGCAAGGACACAAGAACTTCAATATGCCATCGTTGAGCATATTGAGAAACATTGGGAAGAAGACCCAGAACTCTATGAAAGATTTTCTGATAGGTTGAAAAGACTACTTGAAGAATATAAAGAAAATTGGGACGTTTTGTATGATGAGCTTGAAAAATTAAGAGGAGAGATGAAAAAGGGAAGAGAAGTTGAACAAACATTTGGACTTGATCCTAAGAAAGAAATGCCATTCTTTGGTCT
The DNA here is from genome assembly GCF_900143265.1 of Fervidobacterium gondwanense DSM 13020. Classification (NCBI taxonomy): domain Bacteria; kingdom Thermotogati; phylum Thermotogota; class Thermotogae; order Thermotogales; family Fervidobacteriaceae; genus Fervidobacterium; species Fervidobacterium gondwanense. The sequence goes on from NZ_FRDJ01000017.1 coordinate 11,931, forward strand.
GCTCAAAAGTGAAATATTTGGTAAAAAACCTGTCAGTGAACTAACTGATAGCGAGATAGATTTTCTTGTTAACACGACTAAAGATATTATAGAAATAATAAGTAGAGAGGCTCAGAATGTTGATTTTTGGGAAAATGCAGTCAAACAAAAGAGGCTTAAATCTCATATAACTTCACAGTTGCTTAAGAAAATATCATCTTCTACTCTTAAAAATAATGATACTGTAAGTGAAGAGACTGTACCTTATATGGTTAATTCTATAACCGATATTGTATTCGGCAAAAGAAATGAAATAGCTCAAAAATTAATAGAACTTGCTTATCATCACTTCAGGAAGTGAGATTAATGGAAGACATAAAAATTGAAAAGATAATACGCTCGAAAAGAAAGACCATAGCTTTGCAGATAACAGAGAATGCAACGCTAATCGTTAGAGCACCATTTGAGTTAGATGAACAGACTATTTGGAAAGTTATAAATAAACATAAGAAATGGATTTATAAAAATAAAAAAGAGATAGAAGCAAGAGATCCAAAAGTTTTGCCCAAAGAATTTGTGAGTGGAGAAGGATTTTTATACCTTGGCAAGTATTATAAATTGCATATAGTAGATGGGCAAGAACAGCCGCTTAAATTTGAAAATGGGTTTTATCTTTCAAGAAGTGCTTTGCCAGAAGCAAAAAAGGTGTTTATAGATTGGTATAAAAAAGCTGCTTACGAGAAGATTATAGAACGGGTAAACTGGTGGGCTCAAAAAAGAGGTTTTAAATATAACAAAGTAAATATAACAAATGCCCAAAGAAGATGGGGGACTTGTTCTTCTAAAGGGAATTTAAACTTTTCTTGGCGGCTTATTATGGCCCCCCTTTCTGTTATTGATTATGTTGTTGTGCACGAACTTGTGCATCTTGAAGAAAAAAATCATAGCAAGGCCTTTTGGACAAAAGTAAAGATGCTTATGCCTGATTATAAAAAATATGAAGATTGGTTAAAAAAGAATGGGTATTTACTGAAACTCTAATGAAATTTGTGGAGGGTGGTAAAGTGCAAGAGATATTTAAAAAATATAAAGAAAGGTTGGTTAATTTAAGCGGCAGAAACAGAAGTTTGATGATGAAAAAGATATATAAAAAGCATTCATTTGATTTGTATCTATTAAAGAACTTTCAAGATAAAGATATTTATGCAGGAGGTATTATTTATGAACAATTCTGAATACGAATCTGAATATGAAAAATATAGAAAGAAAGCTGAAGAATATATAAATGATAGAGAAAAAACCAGGAATCTTTTAGATCAAGCTGCGAAAAAGGCTAAAAAACAAGGGCCTTTAGACAAAATATGGGATGATATTCAACTTATGTTTGGATTATTAGGCGATTGGTTAAGTGGAACATATAAAGTTTCAACAGGAACAATCTTAGCTATTTTGGGAGCAGTAATTTATTTTGTTACTCCCATTGACGCTATAGCAGATTTTATTCCTGTTCTTGGTTGGATGGATGATGCAGCTGTATTTACGCTAGTAATAAACCAAATTAGAGCTGAGTTGGATAGGTATAAAGAATGGAAACGGTGAGTTATTCATCTTGGGAAACCTGCTTTTGTCAAGAGTTAGTTGGGGGTGTTACCTATTTAAACGGTAATGCGGTTTTTGGAAAGTTTCAATACTTTTAGTTAACATTATCCCAGACTCCAAGGGGGGGATTTCATGAGAAACAATGACTTTACAGATTTCACAAAGGCAAGATCACTTTTAAAATCAAACTGGGAAGAGCTTGAGAATTTTAAGAGCGACCAGCAAAAAGGCGAACCGATGCCGCCTTTTGAAAAGCCCATTCCTGAGGGAGTTAACTTGGTGGAATTGCCTGAATTTAAGGATAGCGTCGTAGCTAAATCAACAAACATTTTTGAGGCTATTGCTAATAGGAGAAGTCATAGAAAATACCTTAAAACACCTTTAACCCTTCAGGAACTTTCTTTTCTGTTATGGGCAACACAGGGTGTGAAGAATGTAACTCCGAAGGCCACTTTTAGAACAGTGCCATCAGCCGGAGCAAGGCATCCTTTTGAAACGTATGTATACGTCAGAAATGTGGAAGGGCTGAATGAGGCAGTTTACAGGTACTTGCCTATTGAACACAGTTTAGTCTTGCATCGATCAGATAGATACTTGCGTGAAGAAATTATACGTGCAACGCTTGATCAAGCCTTCGTTGGAGAAGCTGCGGCTGTTTTTATTTGGACCGCGATACCCTACAGAACGGAATGGAGGTATGGTCCGGCGTCTCACAAGGTGATACTCTTGGATGCAGGGCATGTCTGTCAAAATCTTTATATCGCCTGTGAGGCTATAAAAGCGGGCACTTGCGCGATTGCAGCGTACAGTCAAGAACTGATGGATAAATTCTTAAAACTTGATGGCATCGATGAATTCGTGGTTTATCTTGCGCCAGTTGGAAAGGTTAATCATGAATGATTTAAGGATAATGTGAAGATATGTGAAGAATCTGAGAGGACACCGGGGGGTATTATGGAGAATCTTGATAACGAGATTTCTTATACACTGAAGGAAAAATTCATTGCGACTTTTTGGTTGTTGTTTTTGACGTTTTTGTGGGGTCTGACCTTTCCCATACAGAAACTCATTCTGACAGAAGAAGTCTCACCTTTTTTGTACAATGCAATCCGATTTTGGATTGCCACTTTTTTATCAGCCATAATCTTTAAAAAGTCTGATTGGAAGAGAGGTTTCATACTTGGAATTGTCATGGCGCTTGCCTATGCGACTCAAACTTGGGGATTAACGATCACTACATCTACGAAGAGTGGATTTATAACGTCTCTTTATATAGTAATAGTCCCATTTTTTGCGTATGTTTTTGAACGTGAGAGAATAAAACTTTTGCAAGCTGTAGGATTTATTGGTGCACTTGTTGGTATGTATCTATTGAGTGGTGGTATAAGCGGTTACAATTTTGGAGATTTTCTGACGACGATATGTGGCATCATGTACGCGTTACATGTGGTGCTTATAACGAAATTCTCTCGCCGGGTGAGTGAGTATGCACTTTTGACACCGCAATTTTTTACAGTAGCACTGTTGAATACAATCTTCAACATCTTCTATGCTGGTGGAAACCAATCTTCGTGGACTTTCTCTCTCAATGCACTTTTTGTTGCTGGTTTCACAGCTGTTACAGCAACGATAGCTGCGATAATAATACAAGCGAAGTATCAAAAGGTTGTTGGGAACAACGTTTCGGCACTCATATTCGTTGGAGAGCCGATATTCGCGATGCTGCTATCGATGTTGATTCTAAAAGAATCGCTCACGCTTATTCAAATCTTTGGCGTGATATTGATGATAATGTCTATAATTGCGGGGGTTTTAAATGTCAGCCGAAATGAGACAGATAAACGTTAAAGGAGAAAAGGAACGTCTGTTTTGGATCGACTACGCTCGTGGACTCGGACTTGTATTAGTTGTACTGGCACATTCGCAGTTGCCGTTCAAAATTTTTGAGATTATTTCTTACATTATAGTGGTTTTTCCATTCATTTCTGGTTATTTATATAGAGAGATGAATTTAAACGAATTTTTCAAAAAAAGAATACCACTTATTTACAGTTATTACCACATAGGTTTTATTGGTCTTGTACTTTGGCTTTTTTTAGTTCCGCTGGAATTAAAGAAGGCAGATAATCTGAGCTATGTTATTAACTACATTTTTGTTAGAACTGTTGACATGGATTCTGTACCGCTAACGATCGTTCCGTTGTGGTATTTGTTCTTTTTGTTTCTGGCTGAGTTTGTTTATCAGGTTTCTAATAAATTGAACATTTTGTATTACGTCATTGCGTTGGGTATAGCGAAGCGTTTCATGGGGTTCCAAATTCACAGTTTTAAGATAGGAGTCGCATTTTCAGGATTGTACATGTTCCATCTTGGCAGGGTTTTTAAAGAAAAGAATGTGCGTATCAACAACACTGTTGGGATTATGTCCTTAGCCGGCTGGGTTATAATTGGTTGGTTTTTTGGAGAGACTGGTTGGAATGTCGATTACTACGGGAAGAACGCAATTGGCACTTTCTTTGTTATAATCGGCGAGATTTTTTGCGCTATGTTCTTCTACTGGTTCGCTAAGATTTTGGAGAAAGCGGTAAATCAAAAAGGATTCTTGCACGTAGTTTCAGTGTATATCACTAAATTTTTGAAGGAGTTTTCTGATAATGCCATCTTCGTCTTTGGATATCATATAACCGTAGGAGGTTTAATTTTTGCATTACTCATGGCGTTTGGATTCGATGTTAGTATTGAAAGCGTAAGCAGGTATTGGTATGTAACTTTCTTAATCATGACTGCTTCTATGTACTTACTCGTCAAACTCTTGCCAGAACCCGTTAAGTTATTCTTTACACAGCCTGATGCCTTCCTTAAGAGGATTCGAAAAAATAAAGCATAGTTAAAGATAAGTGGCTTTGGCTTGCAATAAAGATGGCTATCTGAGAGGATAGCCATTTTTTAGTCTCATGTTTCGAAGAATAGTTTAAAAGGATACTTAGATATGGTACAATTAATAAAGCAATGGCCTGAAGTGAAAAATGGTGTAAAACACTGCGAAAGGGTGTAGAAATAAATGATAACTATTAGCAATCTTTCAATATCTTTCCCCGAAAAGACGTTGTTTCAGAATTTTAATGTGAGCGTTTATCCCAATGAAAAAATAGGCCTTATGGGTAAGAACGGATGTGGGAAGAGCACGCTTTTGAAGGCAGTTGCTGGTACTTTCAGCGATTATACAGGCGAGATATCAGTACAAGGTAAGGTTTTATACATGGACCAGTACAGAACGTTCGATGCGAGGACACCGTACGAATACTACATGAAAATCGCCGACACTCCAGAAAAGGAAAAGAGCGCACGGAGTATTTTAAAAGGGCTCGGCTTTTCAGAAGAAGATTGGCACCGTGATATTTCTACGTTCAGTGGTGGAGAAAAGACTAAATTGCACATCGGAAGGCTATTTGTGGAGGAGCCAGACTTTTTATTACTTGACGAGCCGACGAATTTTCTCGATATTGAAAGTATAGAATTTTTGAAAGAGCTATTGAATAAATTCCGTGGTGGCTATATCGTTATATCCCACGATAGAGATTTTTTGAGGGGTGTCTGCAAGAAATTTTGGGAGATAAATAACGAGCGTGTGTGGGTATTCGATACAGATTTTGACCACTACCATATCGAAAGGCAGAGAATTATAGAAACTCAAAGGCGGCAAGTTGCGAATGTGCAAAGAGAAGTGGATAGGTTGAGGACGATAATAGATAGATATAAAAAATGGGGAAGAGAGAAGTTTGTAAAACAGGCAAAGAGTAAAGAAAAGATGCTTGAAAAGATGCTCGAAGAGCTTGAAAACATGCCAAACTTGTATTTGGAGGAGGAAGATAAGAAGATAGAAATTCCAACTCCTGAGAATACTGGGTATGTTGTGCTGGATGTTAAGAACGTTTCTTGGGAAAACCTTTTGAGAGATGTCAATTTTACCGTATACAACGGTGATAAGATAGCGATAGTCGGACCTAATGGTTCGGGAAAGACGACTCTTCTTAAAATTATTACGAACAAGATAAACTATGAGGGCAACGTCTTGGTAGGCTATAATGTGAAGATGGTTTATCTTGAGCAGTTCGTCGACCAGCTTGATCTGGAAAACACGGTCTTCGATGAAATATTTGAAGAAATGCTAGACAGACCTGATTACGTTATCCGTGCCTATGCAGGCAGATTTGGTTTCAAGGGTGAGGCGGTATTTAAAAGTGTTGGTGAATTGAGCGGTGGTGAGCGCCAGATTCTTGCGCTTGCCAAGGTCTTGTTGAGAAAGCCGAACGTGCTTATCTTAGACGAGCCTACTAACCATATGGACCTCGAGACTGTTGAGGCACTCGAAGATGCGTTAAAAGAATACAGGGGCTGTGTTATAATGGTTTCACATGACTTAGAGCTCATAAGAAACGTTTGCAACAGGTTTTTGACTATCAAGAGCGGGACTATTGTCGAAGTGAATGAACCAATCTTTTATTCTAAAGAGCGCGAGAGGGCTGAGAAAGAGAAAAACGTAGATTTTGAAGAGCGTAAAAAGCTTAAGAATCAGCTCAAGAGCATGAAGAGGCAGATGGAGGAGCTGAGAACCAGAGAAGAGGAGCTTTACAAGACAATATCTGAAATTGAATCAGAAATGCATACGCATACAGATTATGTCAAACTCATGGAGCTGATGAATATGAAGGATGCTTGTGAGCGGGAGTTACTGAGTATAATTGAGAAATTAGATGAACTTCAATTAAAGGTTTCAGAACTCGAGGGTAGTGATTAAGATAATTGAATTTTTCTTAGGAGTTGTTAATGTATGGGCGAACTCATTTACAAAACTTCGAATGACGATGCCTTGCAGAAATTTAAAATAGATTCAGACGATATCGCATACTTCTCAGAACAAAAAATAACAAAAGCACAACCTGTTGTGCTTGTATTTTCTGTCAATGGCGAGGACATCGGATTTGTGAAGTTCGATTTGCGAGTCTTCAATAGAAATGCCTATATAACCTACTATGTTGTTCCAAAATATAGAGGACAAGGCTATGGAAAAGCGATGTTGAAAAAAGCTATCGAATTCGCATTCGGTGAGATGAATCTGCACAGGTTGACAGCGGAAGTTTATGCGTACAATGAAAAATCTATAAGACTTCTTGAATCACTTGGTTTTGTGAGAGAAGGTTTGATAAGAGAGGCAAAATTCCATGATAATAAATATTGGGACATACTCATAATGGGAGTTCTGAAAGAAGAGGCTCGCAGGAAATAGATTTAAAATTTGCTTTGTGGATAAGAGGTGAAACGCATGAACAAAGATGAAATAAAAGTTAGAGAATTAATAATAGGAGCTCACATGCCAATCGGCGGTGGGTTTGCAAGAGTTCCAAAAGAGACGGTTGAAATACGCGGGAACGCGTTTCAAATATTTCCGCACAACCCGAGACAGTGGCAGGCAAAACTACCGTCAGATGATGATATTATCCATTTTCTGAGAGATGTGAAGAAGTACAATCTCAACCCAGAATATTTCCTTTGCCATGCCGGTTATCTTGTGAACATCGCAAGTCCGAAAGAAGACATTTGGAAAAAGTCTGTCGAGCTGCTGGAAATCGAAGCTAAGATCTGCAATAAGCTCGGCATTAAGTACCTCAATATACATCCTGGCAGTCACCTTGGGTTTGGTGAAAAGGAAGGAATAGAAAGAATAGCCCGTGCACTTAATACTGTAATGAAGAAAGACAAAAATATAAATATCCTACTTGAAAATGTTGTCAAGAAGGGTGGAAATATAGGGTATAATTACCATCAGATGAGAGAGATTATACAGCTCTGCGAGTATGAAGAGAGGATAGGGTTAACGTTTGACACATGTCACGGATTTGACGCGGGTTATGATGTGACGAGTAGTGAAGGTTTGGATGAACTGATTAAGGAAATTGGAAGCACCGTTGGTATCAAGAGGCTAAAATTCGTGCACTTGAACGATACTAAGAATACACTCGGTTCTAACAAAGATAGACACGAAAACATAGGTGTTGGAAACATAGGACCGAAATTGGATATCTTCCTCTCAAATCCCTTATTTGCAAGTTTGCCGCTTATACTCGAAACTCCGGGAGATAATCCTGAACATGCAGAGGATATAGCCAAGGTTAGAGAGATATGGGGAAAAATAAACCAATAAAAGGATAGGTGGGAGTTAATGAGTGAGGTAATTGGAATGAGCAATCAAGAGATGGAATTTCACGAACGTATTAAAGCGCCATTAGAAGTAGTCTGGAAGGCGTTCTACAATCCAAGCGGTTGGGACCCATGGTTTACCGATGGGATGAAGATTGACGAAAAGAGCGGTGAAATTTATTTCAGATGGTTCAGACTCACCGATGGACAAGTTGTTACAGACAATGGCAGGATAGTTAGTGTTATTCATAAGCGCTTGTTTTCTTTCTGGTGGTATGAGTATGAAGATGGGTACAGGTCTTTTGTGGAGTTTTCTTTCCAACCAACCGATGAAGACGAGACTATAGTTACCGTCAAAGACAAGACATTTGTTAAGGACGAGAGCGAGCTCTCCATCAGGTATGGATGTGCGTATGGTTGGGGACAGATGCTCTTGCTCGCAAAGTTGTACATTGAGAAAGGGTTAGTGGTTATTTAATATTTTAATCGGGGGGATACTAAGTGAAGGCTTCTATTATCTTGAATGGCAATTCTAATGGCACTATGTACATAACTGGTGAGTTGATAGTTGCGTGTGATGGTGGAGCAGAAGAGCTCAGAAGAAGGGGGATTGTGCCACATGTACTCATAGGAGATATGGATTCAATATCCGACGACACTCTTGAATACTTTGAATCGAAAGGCGTCAAAATACAAGTTTATCCTCACGAGAAAGATGAAACAGACTTTGAGCTCGCACTTAATTATGTCTTTAAGCACGGAGCAACAGAGGTTGAGATACTGAATTGGCAAGGTGAAAGGATAGATATGATACTCGCAATGATCGGCCTTATGAGCAAGTACGATAACGTTACTGCGATATCGGATAATTGCGAAGTTGGCGTGGTAAAAGCAGGTGAAAACGGCGATCGTATATTAAAAGCGATACATGGCGAAATCTGGTCTTTCATACCTCTTTGCAGCGCAGAATTTTCGATCGAGGGTTTCAAATACAAATTCGACGGAGATATGGATATTACATCTCCGATAGGTGTTAGTAACGTGGCTCTCAGTAATGAAGTCAAAGTGAGTGTTAGACAAGGTAAGGTGGTGTACGTGCGTTGGAAGAAAAGACCGTTGTAATACTTGGTGTAACAGGTTCGATAGGAACTCAAACTGTTGATGTTATTAAAGCGCTCAAGGGTTTTAAAGTAGTTGGCATCTCTTTTGGAAGGAATGTATCGTTAGCTGAGAAGATAATTGATGAACTTGGTGTGAAGTACTACGTTTCTGAGAGAGAGGCTTCAAAGGGTGTTAAAATTGAGACCTTGGAAGAACTTTTTTCGATAACAGAGCCTGATATAGTCGTATGCGCGATTCCAGGTTTTGAAGGTGTGAAAGCTGCGTTAGAAAGCCTAAAACATACCAAGCGACTTGCTCTCGCAACGAAAGAGGCGCTTGTTTGTGCAGGACCGTTTGTCAAACAACTTGCTGAGAAATATTCGGTAGAGATAATCCCAATAGATAGTGAACATTCCGCTATATTCCAACTCTACGAACCTCACATTGATCATGTACTAATAACTGCTTCCGGTGGTGCGGTGAGAGACGTTCCGTTAGATGACATACCTTCACTGACTCCTGCTCAAATTTTGAAACACCCCACATGGAGCATGGGTGGAAGGATAACTGTCGACTCGGCAACGATGGTCAATAAGCTGTTCGAGGTTATAGAAGCACACGAGCTTTTTAATCTTGATTATAGTAAGATAGATGTTAAACTCAATCGTTCGAGTTTCGTTCATGGGATTGTTTTCTTAAAAGATGGGGTTATAAAGATACATGCCGGAAAGCCTGACATGAGAATTCCTATTGCGTATTCTCTCACCTATCCCGAACGGATTTATGAAAGTTGCATTGCTGATGTCAAAGAGTTTGATCTCAGCTTGTACAATGTTGAAGAAGAACGCTATCCAATCTTTCATTACGGACTCGAGTTGGCAAGAACGCAGTCGGGATTGTCTTGGAGGATAGCACTGAATGCAAGCGACGAAATCGCCGTTGAATACTTCTTACGAGAAAAGATCACGTTTCGACAAATTGAGACCGTTGTCAAGAGGACGGTAGATTATGTAATTGAGGCAGATAAATCTGTCGAAAGCATAAACGACGTGTACGAAATAGACAATATCTCTCGAAATTACGCAGCAAAGGTTGTAAAAGAGCTTTTGAGTAAATAAGAAATGATCTAAGGAGGTTGAAATATGACTTTAGTTGTTAACATCATCGCTTTCTTGCTGGTATTCATGTTCATCGTTGTTGTACACGAGTTCGGTCACTTTTTGTTTGCAAGGCTTTTTGGAGTTAAAGTTCACGAGTTTGCGATAGGATTTGGACCGCAGATTTATCGAAAGAAGGGAAAGAAGACGGATTTCAGGATAAATATCTTTCCGCTTGGAGGTTATGTGAGGCTTAAAGGTGAAGACCCGAGCGAGGAAGAAGATCCAGACTCACTTTACGGAGTCTCTGCATGGAAGAGGTTTTTAATAGTCCTCGCAGGTCCTGTCTTCTCGATATTGGTTGGTTATCTGCTTTTTATGTTGATCATCTCGAGTTGGGGTTACGCTCCGATTATAGTCGACAAGGTTATTCCGAAGTCACCAGCGGAAGAAGCCGGTTTAAGATCAGATGATATCGTCATGAAAATCAACGGAAAATATGTGTTTGATACACTTGACATGACCGGGATAATAAGACAGGGTAACCCAATAACGCTTGAGGTGAAACGTGGAGACGAGAGATTAACATTAACCATTCAGCCAAAATTAACACAAAAAGAGTACTATATCTATCTGAAAGATGTTAAAGGCGAAATTGGGCAAGAAATAGAAAGTATCAATAACATACCATTTGAAAAATATATGGAGAAATACTCGAAAGGGTATGTCACGATAAAGACAGATTCAGGTGAACTTAGCGGGATATTAGACAACGTTTCCATTCTACCTGAACGATACGCAATTGGTATTTACTATGGGCAATTTTCCAACGTTTTTGCGAAAGATATAGATGTATTTTCAAAAGGTGACAAGTTGCTAAGTATTGGAGACATGGAAATTCGCTCTTCTAACGATTTGTTGGACGCGGTAACGGCACTAAGTCTGAAAGCTGATGAACTATACTTCAAAGTCAGTGGAAATAGGGTCGAGAGTGTTATTAGACCGGTGGACACTATTGTAAAAGTCAAATACGAAACCAAAGGTGAGTTGAAAGAAGTAGAATTTGAGAAAGACAAACTTGTTCAGATACTCTCCACACCAGGTGTTCTTGAAGAAAAGGCACAGAAGATAAAGCCGAGAGGGTTTGAAGCGATTTCGATAGCTATTGCGAGGAGCAACAGGCTCGCTCTGTATATTTGGAAAACTTTGCCGGGGATATTCATAGGTAGAAACTTACAGGATGTGTCTGGACCAGTGGGAATAGTTCAGATAGTTGGGCAAGCTGTCCAGTTTGGGTTTGAGACAGTGCTCATCGTTGTGGCCGTCATCACTATAAATCTCGGTATATTCAATTTGTTCCCGCTTCCTGCACTCGATGGTGGGCGGATAATATTTGCACTGATCGAAATGATAACGAGAAGGAAGATAAACAGAAACGTTGAAAACCTCATACATACTATTGGATTTTTCTTGCTTTTGGGATTTGTGTTCTTCATGACGTTTATAGATATCGGAAGGTTTTTGGCAAGATAGTGAATTTGAAACAGATGAGAGAAAGAGGTGTATCTGTTTGCTCAAAAGAAGGTTTTCTAAACCGGTGAAGGTGGGTAATTTAACAATTGGTGGAGATGCACCGATAACGATACAGTCGATGACGAATACAAATACGAAAGACGTTGCTTCGACTGTTAACCAGATTAAGTCACTCGTTGAAGCTGGTTGTGAAATAGTTAGGATTTCTCTACCAGATATTGAAAGTGCAAAGGCGATTAAGTATATAAAGGATAGTCTAAAGTCTTTTGGTATAGATATTCCAATCGTTGGGGATATACATTTCGATTACAGAATAGCGATTGAGGCCATAAAGGAAGGCATAGATAAAGTTAGAATTAATCCGGGGAACATAGGTGATGAAAATAAAGTTGCAGAAGTTGTGAAATATGCGAAGGAATTCGGAGTGCCTATAAGAGTCGGTGCAAACAGTGGTTCGTTGCCAAAAGATTTAGAGAATTTGCCTAAGCACAAAGCCATTGGAGAGGCGGCTTTGCGGGAAGTTCGTATACTTGAAAAGCAAGGCTTTGAAGATATAGTTATATCCGTAAAGAGTTCAGATGTCATTGAAACTATAGAAGCGAACAGGTACGTAGGGAATTTAGTTGATTATCCACTGCACGTTGGCGTTACGGAAGCCGGCACGCTCTACAATTCTCTCATAAAATCTTCTGTTGCCCTTGGTGTTTTGATTCTCGAAGGTCTTGTGGATACGTTGAGGATATCTATTGCAGGAGACCCCGTGAACGAAGTTATAGCCGCCAAAAAATTGCTGACCGCACTCCACCTGAGAAAAGGACCGAATATTGTTGCGTGTCCGACTTGCGCAAGGACGGTTTTCGATGTAGAAAGTGTTGCACTTGAGGTGGAAAAGCTTGTTTCGAACATTCGAGGAGATATTACCATATCCGTTCTCGGATGTGTTGTAAATGGTATTGGTGAAGGCAAAGAGGCGGATGTTGGTATCGCTGGTGTAAAAGATGGTGTTGTTTTATTCAGAAAAGGTGAAATAGTTGGTACGTACAAATTTGAAGAAGGTTTGAGAGAACTGAAAAGGCTTATTGATGGCGTGTTGAGAGAGAAGCACATTTGATGTTATTTAATTACGTTGAAATGAGTGAAGGAACGAAAGATTTGAAAAGATTTAAGGTGAGGAGGCTTCCGTTGATGAATATACTATTAGTCAACGATGATGGTGTTACTGCTCCGGGTATTTTATGTGCTGCACGTTATTTAAGCAAAGAGCACTATGTGGTAGTTAGTGCACCGGAATCGGAACAGAGTGCTGTTGGTCACGGAATCACATTAAGATTTCCCCTTTGGGCAAGGAAATTGGACATAAATGAACCATTTGAAATGTATGCTGTCTCAGGAACACCTGCTGACTGCGTGAAAATAGGTCTTGATGTCATTTATAAAGAAAAAGGTATCGTACCTGATGTAGTTATAAGCGGGATAAACCGAGGCGAAAACCTGGGAACCGATGTTGTGTACTCTGGTACAGTAAGTGGTGCTCTTGAGGGTGCGATCGCAGGCATTCCATCAATCGCAATATCCGTTGCCGATTTCAAAGATCCTATTTACGATACGGCTGCACTATTTTTGCTACAGTTTTTGAAGGAGTTTGATATAAGGAAAATCCCAAAGTTTACGGCTTTGAATATTAACGTGCCGTCTCTTCCGTTTGAATCTATAAAAGGTTGGAGATTCACCCGCCAGAGCAAAAGAAGGTATGAAGATTACTTTGAAAAGCGCATAGATCCGTCTGGAAGAGAGTACTACTGGATGCTCGGTGATATAATAGAAGATGATCCGGACCCGAAAGCTGATTATAAAGCGCTTGCTGAAAAGTACATTTCTGTAACTCCGATTACAATATTCATGACCAACGAAGAGCTTTTAAAAGAATTGGAGGGAATATACGGTGAAGGTAAGAGTCTTAGGTGATCCCGTTTTAAGAAAAAAAGCAGTACCAGTGACTGATTTTGCATCGGTTAGAGCTATACTTGAAGAGTTTAAAATGACTATGTATTCTGAAGATGGTGTAGGACTTGCTGCTCCTCAAGTAGGCATTTCTCAAAGGTTTTTCGGAATGGACGACGGTAGTGGTTTTAAGATGATTGTAAATCCTGAAATAATAGAGCACTCTGACGAGAAAGAGTTTGGGGAAGAAGGGTGTCTAAGCGTTCCTGGAGTTTTTGCCGATGTGCAAAGATATAAATGGGTTAGGGTGAGGTATCAGGACGAACACGGAAGTTATCACGAAGAATTTCTCGAAGGTTATCCTGCAAGAATATTCCAGCACGAATACGACCATCTTGATGGTGTATTGTTTATCGATCATCTTGATAGTAAAACACGTGTAGCATTGTCCCAGCAATTAAAGAAGATAATGGAAGAGAGACAAAAAGAAATGAAAAAATAAGTTGTAATATAACAATATATGTTTTTTATGAACTGTATTCACTGATAATTGACAGTAAATGTGATTACTGATATAATAGTAGCAGTGGTGTAATCATTGTTCCTACTACTCCAACGTTGGAGGTGACAAATATGGAAGGAAAATTAATAAAGGACTTTGCCATTAGATACGAACTTGATATCATCAGTAAGAAAATCAAGATCAACGGAGAACCTGAGGAAGATGTGAAATCTTTCCTTAGTGAACTTAAAACTAAGGACGACCTCATCTCAAAAAGGCTTTACAGAGACATTATAGAAAGTGCAATAACAGAGATGCGCACGATGGGATGGCAGGGAATGGATATCAAAAACTGGCTAAGAGATGTGGGATTTGAAGAATGAAAGCAGATTTCAATCATTTTTTTGAAAAAAGGTGAGAAGGGCACAAGCTTCTCACCTTTTTCTTTTATATTCTGCGAAGTGTAAATGGTATAATTAGAATGGAGTACCCCAATTAAGATTTCCGGTAATAAGTCAAGAGGAGAAAAAATAGAAAAATAAAAAACCTAGTCAACACTTTGACTTTCAATAACTTAATATTTCACTTTCATTCTTCACATACTTGATTTCGTTCTTTTTACCTATTTCATCGGTACATACGGTACGTTGTTCTTTAGTAAATAATACACTAAATTTACTAATTTCCTTGCAGTTAATATTAGCGCTCTCATGTGTTTGTGTGTTGTTGCTTCTGCGTACTTTTTGCGATAATATTCTTTGTATACAGGAT
>NZ_FRDJ01000018.1 GCF_900143265.1 Fervidobacterium gondwanense DSM 13020
GTCAGGAAGGAACCTCTCTCTGAAAGAGATGGAAAAATTTGTTAATTACTTTTAACTCCTGGCCGAAGAAGTAGGAAAGGCTGTTCTCTTTGAAAGGGATTAGAAAGTATGAGTTTGTCTTTATTTATGTTTGCAGCAGAAATATGAACGATAATCAATTTAAGTACATATAGAACTGAATAGAAGCCTTGGTCGTCTGACCAAGGCTTTTTGTTTATAATGTCACTTTTAAGCTATATAAATGTCAAGTGTAAATATGGAAGACTCGTGGTAGTTTATGATTGCACAAAGGGAGGTGTTTGATGTGAAAAAGGGAAAAAAAGTTTTCACTGAGAAGTTATATGTTAGTTGCTCGGATATGCATTTTTGCTTGAAATTTAATGTGTTTTTCGGTAAATATGGCGAGTTGTTTGTTTTTGAAGATTCAAAAGTCGTAGAGCACATTGCGACGCCGGTCGTTGTTTCTGTTGTGAGTAAAAGCTTATGTAATGTGTGTCCTGAATATGGTTGTTTTGTTAGTTTGAGGAGTTTCGATATTAGCGGGAAGAGTACAAAGCTCTCGATCCGTGTTTGGGATTTGAGAAGCAATAAAGTGGTTTGTGTTTTCGAAGCTGACGGAGAAAAGGTAGCAAATGTTGAGCCTGCAATATTAGATGGGCTTAGTAGGGTAATTTTGGATTCGGCACTTTATTTAGTTAATATGTATTACCAAAAGTACTATGGTCTTGAGCTAAAAAAGATAGAACTCGGAGATTTTGTTAATGTAAAGCTAAGCTTGTTTATATGACCTGAGTATGATGGAACATGACGAAAGGAGGTGTTTCGATGAGTTTCCCGAAAGATGTAAAGGAAAAGCTGAACTTGGCAGTTTCATATGAGAAGAAATTTGAATTTAACAAGGCTTTAGAGGTATACAAGGAGCTCAGGGACTATTTGACCGTGGAAGATGGTTCTTTAATCAGGTTTGCAAAGCTGCTTGTCGAGTTTGAGGAATACAGTGAGGCAAAAGAAGTTCTTGAGAAAATAGTTTTAAACAAGAAAGTTTACACAAAAGAGCTTGTCTCGATGCTCGCTACGGTTTACGAAAACATTGGTTATACCGAAAAGGCAATAGTGCTGTACAAGAAGGTTGGAAATAAGGAAAAGGTCAGAGAGCTTGAGCAAGAGAGAGAAATTAGTCATCCAAAAAAATCGTATGTTGATAAATTCATGTCGCTATTTTCAGGACGCGAGGATGTTTTCGCTGTTCAAACCCCAGAAGGATACTATCCCGTTAGGCGACCTATGAATTCTTCAGATGTTCTTGAGCACTTCGCAGGTCGCAAAACTTTAGGCGTGTACGTTTTGAGAAGTGATGATACCGTAAAATTTGCTGCGTATGACGTGGACGTAAGAAAAGATTTTGAGAACGATTTGTCGAGTGAGTTTCATTGTAAAGAGACCGCTAAGATGTTGTATTACCTCTTGCGTTCTGATAATTTGAATGCATATATCGAATTCAGTGGTCGAAAGGGTTATCACTTGTGGATTTTCTTTGATATTCCGGTTGCTGCATTTAAGGTTAGGGTTGTACTTGCAAAGATCTTGGAAAAATTGCAAGTCCCAGAATCAGTTAAGGTAGAGATATTTCCTAAGCAAGATAAACTCAACGGTGGACTTGGCAATTTGATAAAAGTTCCGTTCGGTGTCCATGCGAAAACGAAGAAAAGATGTGTATTTTTAGATGAAAAACTATCGCCAATTTCAAATCAGTTAGACTTCTTGTTGAATATTTCGCCAAATTCATCGTATCTTCTTGAATCACTCTTCAGAGAATACGTCGACACAGATTACGATATCCAAGATAGCGAAATTGAAAGTATTAAAACAAAAAAAGTAAGTTCAAAGGTTAAGAAAGAAAGCAACCAGGTAATTACTATCTCGCAAGAAACGAGTACTTTTCAAAAGAGCACTATTTCGTCATCCAAAGTTTTCAAGAAGATTCTTAGAAACGAGATTCACTCATCAAGGAACAGTGCAGAACTAACACTCCTTGAGAGTTCCTGCTTCGTAGTTGACCAGATTATGAGAAAAATCGAAACACTTGCCCACATATCTGCTGAAGAAGAAAAGATTCTTGTAAGTTTATTGAAGCACCTTCCAAATGGCTATGGTGTTGCAAAAAAAGTTCTTGAGAAAACAATAGATTACAGCGAGGAAAAGGTGAGAAATCTGTTTGACGAGGTTGGGAACATCCCAGCAACATGCGAAGAGATAAAGGCATTGGCAACGAGTTTGAATATCCCATTAGATCTGAGCAAATGTGTTTGCCGATTTAAACAGGTTTTTAATACACCTCTTAATTACGTGTTTAGCGAATCTCAGTACTTAGAAAGGTTGGAACCTGAAGAAATTGCGGAAAGGCTCATTGTCAAAGCCCACGAAAAGGTACACATTGAAGTCGAGATGAGAAAGCTAAAAGAGTTGCTGAAACAAAAGCTAAGTGATTCCAAAGTTATTGAATTTGAAGACGGAAGGATTGTTGTAGATGATAGAGGAGAAATAAGAATAGAGTTTATTTGAAACGCGTAAAGTACAGAAAGAATTTAAGCGAGGTGATGTGAATGTTCTATGTCGTGAGCTATGACATAGTCGATGATAAGAGGCGAAGGCATGTGGCAAAGTACCTTGAGAGTTATGGCGTCAGAGTGCAGTATTCCGTTTTCGAAACGGAGCTAAATGAACAGCAGTTGTCGAGCATGATAAAGGGTTTGAAAAAGAAGATAAAGAAATCTGAAGACACAATACGAATATATGCAATTCCAAAGGAATTCAGAGAGAAGATCTTAACTATCGGAACGGATAAAGGTAGTTTCTACGACAAGGACATATATATTGTGTGAGGAGGTGACGAAATGGGATATGAATCATACGGAATTCCGTTAAATATTTTCAAAATAAAACTTCCACCAGTAGTTAAAAGAACGTATTACTTCAATCAAACAACTCAACCAGAAATCTTTGCATCGAACCTTTCAAGGGTAAACAACATCCATTTCAGTTATTCGAATGACCTTGTTTGGGTTGATACACCATTAGTCCAGGTGCAGATTCTTCCGTTAGAAGCCTCAAAATATGAGATTGATAAGAAGGAAATAATCGAGAATGATGATAGGTTGTTTACAAAAGTCTTTGATGCGTATATAGGGAAACTATTCCAGGATAACGGATATCTAAAAGTTTATTCGAAGAATATATTTGTCAACCCACGCCCAGTAGGCAGTATTGCAAACGGTGAGGTAAGCTATTATCTAATGTACCTAATCCGAACGCTGAAACTGGATGAAAAATGGTACTTGCTTGTTGCTCCAAAACTCAAATTCCTCTCGGCAAAACCGACAGTTGAGTCAAATCTTCAATCTGTCTTGGCTTTCAATTTCAAAACAGGGAAATCATTTAGAGTCATCGAAGCAGACAAGAACCAATTGAAGATATTTGTGAATGAGAATATAGTTTCGGTGAAAGACTTACCCGCGTACTATTATTCGTACACGTCTACAGATGCTGAAAAATACGGTTTTTTGCAAGAGATTATAAAGATTCAAAAAGAAGTACTTCCCGAGCAGTTGAAGAAGCTTTCTACTTTGCAATTCTTGAAAGACGCCATTGAGATATCTTCCCAAACACAAATGGCAAATGAAAACATTATACAGAATTTTTATGAGATACAACTTAAAGATGGTACTTCTGACAGACTAAACGATATTTTCAAGCTCCACCCGATAAAGACAGAGGGGAGTATAAAAATTGCATTTTTCTTTAAGTCGAAAGAACAATATATGAAACTCAAGCAAACCCTAACAACACTATTCCATCCCAACGGAATATTTACAAAAGCATTCAAGAATCTTGGAATAAAGAAACTGTCATTTCTCAAGAATCCGGCAAATGGGAGCTATTTTTTCACGTACGACGAAAGCACGTTCACTCCAAGCATGCCATTCAAAACAAACGAGAAAGTCGTTGCTATTATATTCCTCGAAAAGTTCTACGGAAACATAGTCCCAATCATACGTAACTTTCCAAGAAACTTTATACTAATGCCTGTGCTTGAGAAGACGATTCTCGAATCAAAAGCCTACACAATCAACAGCTTTGCCTACAAGATTGTGAATTTCACAAACGAAAGGAATATCATGTACTACCTAAAAATTGAACCTGGAACCGTATTTGTTGGTATAGATATTGCACACAGTGCAATGCAAGACTCATCGGATATAATATTCTCATCTGTTGACTTTCTTGGCAAAGTCTTGAGAGTAGCGGTTAGGAAAAACGCGAAGCTCACAGAGAAGGCAGATGAAAGGTTCATAGAGTCAGAGATAATCAAGACAATAGAGACATACAAAATCAAGTACAACAGAGAACCAAAAAGGATAATAATCTTCAGAGATGGTATGTTCCTTGAAGAGATATCAGAGATAGAAGAGACACTTAAAGCAAGGATAGAAGAATATGCACTTGTCGAAATCAAGAAAAACTCAATGTACAACAGCCACTACAACCTACAAGATAAAATAATCAAACTCAACGAGACGAACTACATCTACTTTCCGAAAACGTACCAATCGCAAAAAAGTGTGGAAATTAAAATTGTTAAAAACGCAACAAAGCTGAAGAACAACGATATAGCAAAACAAACGTACCTATCAACGCTCCTGCACCATCCTTCACCATACATGACTTTGAAACTACCGTATCCGCTGTACATAAACGACAAGATATCGAAAGTTGGGGGAGAATGGAGATTCTACGTACCTTATTTTATATAAGCCAATAATAAGAGGTGGTATAAATGACTCTTTATTTGACAGAACAAGGTGCAGTCTTGCATAAGAAAGAAGGAAGACTTGTAATTCAAAAAGGGCAAAGGGAAATAGAAGAATTTCCACTAAAGAAAATTGAAAGGATAATGATATTGGGTAACATAACCTTGACTACTGCGATGACAAACTACTGCCTTGACAACAAAATAGAAGTTATCTTCATGACAAAACACGGAAGATACAGAGGGAAACTCTACACTGATGAATACAGAAACGTGTTGTTGAGACTTGCTCAATATGCACGTGCACAAGATGAGAAATTCAAAACAGACATTGCAAAGGCTATAGTATTGGGAAAATTGAAAAACAGTTACAATCTCCTCAACCAAAAAGCTAAAAAACTTCCAAAAGGATTACTCGGCGAAGAAAAAGCGGCAATACAGGCGATAATGAACAAAGTGAAAAGTGCAAAAAATGTTGATCAGGTGAGGGGCTACGAGGGAATAGCGGCGAAATACTACTTTTTAGGAGTGAAGAAATGTATAAAGAATGACGAATTACAATTCAACGGAAGAACAGCGCATCCACCAAAAGATGAAATCAACGCCATGCTTTCGATGGGCTACCACTTTCTATATGTTGAGATGCTCTTAGCAATGAACGCAGTAGGGCTGGATCCATACTTTGGCAATCTCCATACGTTGGACGTCTCAAAACATGCCCTGCTCTTTGACTTAATCGAAGAATACAGGGCAATTATCGTCGACAACTTTGTAATAAACGCATCAAACCTTAGAATATTCACGAAATCTGACTTCGAGTACAAAGAAAATGATATATGTTACTTTAGCAAAGAGGGAATGAAAAAATTCATTGCACTATTTGAAGAACACATACGTCAAAAGCTGCCATACCATCTTGATGATGAGACAAATTATATAAGAACGATATTTGAAAAACAAGCAAGACACTACTCACGTGTAGTCCTCGGCGAAGAGAAACACTACATACCATACTACCTCAAAAATCTCGACCCGCTATCTTAGACCGCTTTTCATCCTGACGCGCCGGTCACAAGACTGGCGCATTCTCCCTTGATACTTCATACACTACCCAACAGGATAAAATTTGACATGAAAAAAATATCAACAAAAACTCTTTTACAAACGCCCGACACGTGGAGACTTTATCAAAAATGCACCACCTTCAATAATACATAAATTCTCATAAATACTATATTTTCGGTCATTGACATCTTAATACTTGCTTGAATTAAAATCTTCAAAACCCCTTCTATTCATGCGCTTCTCCGTTGAATTTTAGGTATTTCATTTCACAAAGTGATTTTATTTTCTTCTTTCTCATATGTATTCTTCTTGCTTCTCGGCTTGTGATTAGACATAATCTAAAAAATTCTCTACCTATTGTTACGATAATATTTCAAAGTGAAAAACTAACTCAAATCATTTAGTCATCAGCACGTATTAAGGAACAAGTGCAAAAATAGGTAGGGAATTGGCATGGATTCAAGAAAATTTGCAACTGCTAGCCAAGTTAAAATAAAATTTAGATAGCCTAACTTTGGGGGTAGAGAAAATCGCATTCCAAACTCCATCTATTTATGCCTATTCTGGAAGGCAAGGTGAAAGGCACTCCTCTCTGAAAGAGATGGAAAGGTCTCCTCCTAACGGGTTGAACATTATCCTTCCGGTTGAGAGGTGAAAGGCACTCCTCTCTGAAAGAGATGGAAAGGTCGCGCTTAGTGGTGGTAGGGCGTAAGGGTCTGTCTTGAAGACCAGGAAAGGCACTCCTCTCTGAAAGAGATGGAAAGGTCGATTAAATTTGAAATATAGTAATCTTTAAGTTTCTCCCGGTGAAAGGCACTCCTCTCTGAAAGAGATGGAAAGGTCAGTACGGAAATGTCGATTCCGACAAAAGTGGAGAACACAGGAAAAGTTTTTCTCTCTATAAGAGCTGGATAAAGTTAAGAAAAGCTCGGCAGTGTGCCGAGCTTTCTTTTTTATATGTGGTTTCTGCATATTTTTTGCTTTCTGTGTAATGTTTCCGTTTTTTTCCTGGAATTGCCTGCCTTGATTCTTTCGTTTGCGATATCCCTATCTTTGCAAATTCCAATTCAATAAAAGAAGATATTATAGTTGTGGTCATGTTTTGTGTGAAATGTCATTTGTATAATTGGAAGACATGTAAAGCACTTATAAATCTGTGCAGTGGTATGTGGTTAATAGATTGTCAAGATGATTCGTTGAGTATTTATTTATGTGATAAGTTTGAGTTAGTGTCTTTAGGGAAGCTTTTTCTGTGGGTTTTTTGATTTAGTGTAGGTGTTGGAAAAGCTCCGTTTTTGCGGAGCTTTCTTTTTTGTGCTTTGCGCATCTACATTATCATGGAGGGATTGGAATGTGTATACATGGAAAGAAAAAGAGTTCTAAGGAACCAAGTTTCGTGGATAGGTTTCTTGGGTTTCCTTCGATTCCTAAGAAGTAGTTTGTGATTGTACTGAATTTAAAGGCGCATAATTATTCGCCTTTTTTGTTTTTTTAGTATAAATGTCAAATGTAAAAACGGAATGTGAATTTAAGTTTCGTAATTATGGAGGTGATTTTATGTCAAATTACAGAGGTCAGAATATAGTAGTGTTAGGCGAAAACGAGATTTTGATTGAAAAGAATGGAAAGAAGTACCTTCTACCTCATTACATCGATGGGCAGAGATACGAGGTTACAGGAATTCTCAGTGCAAACACCGGTTTCGGATTGATTCTGAACGCTGTGGACCATCATGTTTTTAAAAGAAGAGTTCTGATTAAGGCAAGAAATTACTTTGGAAAAATTCGAAGAAATAATTTGGACAACAAGCAGTTCTTGGTCCAGGCAAGAAACGATATCAAGGCTGAGAGAAGGGTGCTTGAGCTCATAAGGGATATCAATATTCCAAATACGCCTGTCTTAAGAGACTATATAGAAGGTTACAATCCAAGCTTGAAGTGGCCCGAAGGTGATTTCTATGCCAAACCATACAAAGATCTTGAAGAAGAAGCTTACAAAGAGCCGTATATAGTTCTCCAGTATATCGAAGGAGATACTCTTGAAAATGTTTTGAATTCGCAAATCACTACTCAGAAGTTAACTTCTCCAGAGTGGAGGAAAACTGTTTTTAGTTTAGTTAAGACAATATGTAAGATTTTTAGAAAGTTGTACAGAATCGGCAAAAGACATGAAAGCATTGCAAAGATAATATATCAAGATTTGAAGCTTGATAATATTATCGTTACCCCATCGTGGAACTTCACTTTGATAGATTTCGGTGGCGTTGGAGTTATAAAAAAGGATAACAAAACTTACAATCTTGGAAGGGTATACACGCCAGGATATAAGGCACCTGAGATTGATTCACTTGCAAATCGGATGGTAGACGAAAAGGTTGATGTTTACACAATTGGCGTTGTAGTTTACCGATTACTTACCAAGGTTCAAATTACGACGGATAATATATTGCCAAATCAGACTTTGAAGTTTGATTATTCATTACTGAGTAAGCATAATAACAAATTAATTGAAGAGTTCGTTAGGAGGACTACCGAACCAGATCCTGACAAACGCATTGGGTTTGATGATATGACTGACATGGTTTATACGATCTTGAAGAATATCTTAACAAATCAATGAGGGGGGTTGAAAATGATTGAAATTGTCAGCAAAGATACGTGGATTAAAATCAATCTTAAAGATAGGAATTCTCTTGCTAATTCTGTAGAACCTATGCATAAATCTTCAGGGTATTTTAGCATAACACTGCGTGAAACTGAAAAGATGAAGGGGATACCGTATATTGTACTGTCAAGAACCCTTAAAGAGCCGAATGAGAATCAAATTGCAGACCAAATTGCTATTTTCAAACGTATTATTAGTATCAATAATTATCTGCACACGACGTTCCTTCCTGAGATTGTTGATTTTTATGTTAAGAGAAAAGAACATTCCGTCAAAGTGAGGATGGTAAAGGAGTTCTTTAAAGGTAAATTTTCAACAGTAAATTTCTATGACTATTTCAAAAGGGGGTATATGTACGAAGGTGGTGAACCTTCTAATACCAAAGACGAAATTTCAGATGTCGAATGGTATGCTGCTAAGAATACAAAGGTCGCTTATAAAAAGTTCCTTGATAGAGTTGTGAAACAGATTTTCGATTTCCAAGAGTATCTTTTCAGAAGGGGACTTATCCACGTTGGCATTTGTCCTTTTCATTTTTCTCTTGGTGTTGACTATGCAATAAAATTCTTTGGCGAAAGATACATCGTACGTCACAAGAATGGTGTAATCGATGACCCTGCAATTAGAGATGAGAGATATGGTTCGTTAGTCATTCCTGTTCATACTCCAGCAAAGCTGAGGAGATACTTAGAAGGTGAGGATGTCGAAGTTGGAGCTATCGAAGTATTCGCTTACCAGCTCGGAGTTCTGATTTTCAACACGCTTACAAGTTTTCGATACAATGGTAAAGAACTCAGTGAAGAACTAATTATGAAAGCTGATTTTGATATTGGTAGAAATGCAGCTGAGAGATTTAAGGATTTAATTTTGTCACTGACAAGTGAGGAGATTTTAAAAGCTTTAGATGTCTCGGATTTTGATTCACTTCGTAATGTTTTTTATGACAATCTCCACGAGTTGTTTGAACCATCTCTTGTAAGCAATATTGGGAATTCTGAATGGAAGGGAGATGAGATGATGCAAAGAGAATATATTTCGGATGATTTGTTTGAAAATCTTTTTGAAACTAAGCAAAATGCTGAAAAGAAAACTTTAACTGTAAGGGTGTATATCAATAAGGCATTGGTTATAGAAAAAATGTTTGGATATGATGAAGTCATAATTGGTAGAGCTAATCTTCTTAATTCGGTTGATGTTGATTTGTCAAAGCATGATCCAGACAAAATTGTTTCGAGAAAGGCCTTGAGAATTGAAAGAGATGTTGATGGATATTATGTAGTAAACACTTCGCACAACACTGTGGTGTATATAGCAGGTAACGGAAATAACAGAGTACAAGGTTTATTGAAGACAGATGAAAGAGTCAAGGTAAATGGGGTTATAAGGTTGGTGATAGAAGGAAAATTCGGCATTGAAATCGTCGAAATGGTATAAAGTCATCCGGAAAGAGTGGTGGTATACATGAAATTGAAACTCCTTGATACAAAAAGTTGGGAACTGGTCTCTGGAAATTCAGGAAATCAGCATTTAGTCAGAATAAATAAAGCTGCAAGGAGTTATAAGTTTTTCTTACTCAAAAATAAGAGAATTGACAATGTTAATTTCATTGGAATGGTTCCGATAGTTTCATCAGAAGAAGAGATTTTCTACAAAAGAAGGGTTATCGAAAGAAGTATTCGGATTTCAAATGAAGTGAAGATGGTGGAATTACCAGAGGTTATAGATTGCTTTGATGTGTTGACCTCAAGCGGATTCAAATTACCGATGGTTGTTACTGAATACATTAATGGAAGAAGTCTTATTGATTGTGTTGAGACGAATGGCTTGAATGGATACGAAGGCACGAATTGGAAAGATTATATCAATTTGCAAAGGTTATCTAGAATTCTCAAGAAATTGGTCAAAATCCAGGAACACTTTATGGAATATAACTTAGCACATATAGGCTTTTTCCCAGAGCACTTAATCTTGCAAGTAGATGATACTGTTCGAATAACAAGTTTTCGTTCGATAGTGGGGACAGAAGGTCAATACGTAACAGATAAGGCAATTCTTGAAGTTGAAAAATATGGCCCGTTATATCGCGAAGGGATTTCAGGAAGTATAATCTTCAATTATCAAATGAATAAGAACGCTACTATCAATGTAACAAAACTGTTTGCTCGCCAAATTGGCGAGCTTTTATTTTATGTACTCACAGGTCTAACCACAAAGGATTTGGAAGATGCAGAGGATGTTAAAGAACTGCTGAAAAAAGTAGATTATTCCGTTCCAAAGCAGTACGTAGATATCGTAAGAGAAACAATCCGTTTGTTACTCTATCCACAATTGAAAACTATGTCAGGAATAACCGACAAAATTATAAAAATAGCTCCTAAACATTGAGAAATTGAACGATACACAAGTAAATGTCAAATGTAATCGTGGATGGGAAAGTACATCATAATATGTACGAAAGGAGTGATATTATGGCAGGTATAGGTATTAGTATTCCCGAAGAGGTGACAGTGCTGAGGTTTGAAGTTAAGTCCAACTATCGTCTTGATTTGATACCTAATGATGTTGAGAACAACAGAGTCCGGCTACCGATAGTTATCAAGGATGGTTATGCGTACTTTATCAAAGAATGTAATCAAAGAAGTCTCGTCGATTTAGCAAAAGACAAGACGATTTCCGATGAAGTGTTCTTTGAGCTGTTTGGAAAGGTTCTTGAACTTCTCAGTAACGTGGAAAAGGATTTGTTCAAATTCTACTGCTTAGCTCCGAATTCTATATTCCTCGACGATGACCTTGAACCTTTACTCTATCTTTATTATCCACTTTTTGTGGAAGGCAAGCGAGCCGAGACAAATTTGGATTTACCAATATTCATTTCTCCGTCAAACATGTCGTTAGAAAGCAAGAACTCCAGGCTCTTAGCAGATCTATTTTCAAGATTATTCTTAATGCGGTTCTCAGAAAACGAGATCGATTTTAGAAATAGGGCTGAATACGTAAGGAATACTCTTCTTATGCAAGGTAAGTTTGACTTGAACCACTGGTTTAATAAATCCTACAACAATAAGTATACATTCGCAGAGTGTTCGGAAAAGTACAAGGAAGCAATACAGCTTACAAAAAAAAGAGCCGAAGGCTTTGATGGTTCCAATTTTCGCGGCTACAGATTAGCTTCATATTCTAAGATAGGCAAAGGAAAGTTAAAGCCTGAGGATGATTTTAAGGAAACTTCTTCGGTTAATCAAGATGCATATTTCGAAAAAAAAAGTGGAGAAATGGCAATTGTCGCGGTGTTTGACGGTATATCCAGTTCTGCAGTCGGAAACGGAAACATAGCATCCCGCCTCGCAGCAGAGATTCTCAAGCGTAAATATGAAGAGTTCGAAGCCAAATACGAGGAAAACGGCAAAGTTACAGAAAAGGAAGTAAAGAAGTTTTTCGAAGAATTCGTCAACGAAGCTAACAAAAACATAGTGGCTGAAGCACTTAACCAAGCTGAGAAAATGGAAATTGAAATAACTGATACCTCAGTTATGATGGCAACTACGTTTACAGGTGTACTAATGGTGAAAAATGAGTTTTACATGTGCTCTGTTGGAGATTCACCCTGCTACGTGCTAAACGAACAATCAGCAAAAAAGGTAAACATAGAACACAATTTGAGATTAGAGAAATTACTAAGTGGGCAGAGATTCGATGAAAGTGACCCTATGTTAAATAGCCTTACACAAGCTTTAGGAATGGCAACGATTCAAAACAATGAAATTAAGCCGGTGAAACCAAGTTGCGAATTCTTGCACAGCACGTTGATGCCTGATGAGTTCATTATGGTCATGTCAGATGGTGTAATAGACTTCTCACTCGGAAATACGGAGAACGATAAGGAAAAGTACTTCCATTCACTATTCATTGATAAATACAACAAGACAAATATGCTGAAAGAAACGGTTGAGGACGTTCTGGACGAACTTAACAAACAAGCGGGTGATAACATAACTTTGTGCGTTATAAAACCTGAGTTTACGAAAATAGAATCCGAAGAGGAGGGTGATAAAAATGAGAAAGTGTCTTAATTGTGGTAAAGAGTACACGGATTTAACTTTAGATTTCTGCGATTGCGGTGGTCCTATCGTTGATATCGATAACGAACAAAAAGACGAGGCTAATGACTTTATGTATGAGCAACTTGATCTTTATGACAAGCTGGATGATAGTCAAGATACGTCACACGCTCAGCAAGAACAAGAGCGAACCGATATTTCAACAATGGCTACTGATAATGAAGATAACGATGTACTTGAACAACTAAACTCTATCCCAGAATTTGATGAGGAATTCGAGAGTGAGATTGAAGAAATTGAGACTGAAAAAGAAATTGATTCGGAATTCGTCCCGGAACTTGTAGAGGAATCATTAGAACCATTAGATGAAGAAGTTGAGGAAGAGACGATAGTTTTTGCATCCGTAAAGGTACCAGGCTTTTCTCTTAAGGATGTTGTTGAGTTTAATGAAGATTTTAATCCTTTTCCGGATGATTTCTCGATACAAGATGATAATGAATTGCAGAATACGGCACAAATCAATGGTGCGAAGCTCCAAAACATGATAGAGGAATCTGGAGTTCAACACGAAACACAAGATGATGCCTTAAGTAGTTCGACGAATGTTCCAATAGGTAATGTCAATTTCGGTGAGCAAATAAAGGATTCAATTGATATATCAATTTACAAGAATAAGAAAGTGCTTATCGAAAGAACGTTCAGCCTTGATGAAATAATAATCGGACGTGGGTTGGAGAAATTTGAGACAGATATAAGCCTTAAAGATTTTGACCAGGAAAAAACTACAAGTCGAAAACACGTAAAGATAGTCAAGTACGAAGGTAAATATTATCTTGTGAATGTCAGCGACAAATCGCCAGTAAGAGTTAACGGAAAAGTTATTCCAAAGGATTTACCTATACCGCTCTACGACGGCGACAGAATAATACTTGGTAACAAAATCGGTGTGTTGGTTAGAAATTCATAAATAAAAGCTTTTTGAAAGATTCATGTTTAAATGTCATATGTATAAACGGAACAAATAACACTAAAATTAGGAGGTGTTAAATTATGGAAAAGAAGTTAGTATTTGAATCGAGGTTTCACAAGCCGTACATATATTCTAAGGTTAGGGACGATGTCGAAAACATACTGCAAGTTCAATTCAAGCCATCGGAAAAATTCACTTCAAGTGATGCGGGCACAAAAAGTGTTGATTTCTGTATCGTATTAGATGTGTCAGGTTCCATGCAAGAACCATTCACATCTGGCAGCACCCAAAAGAAAATCGACGCAGCAATACAGGCAGCAAAGAAAGTTTATGACTTCATAGGTCCAAGTGATACGATAAGTATAGTCTTCTACAGCGACAAAGTACATACGATTTTAGACAAGGGAACGAACATCAGGAGAGATGAGTACGAGAGGTTGATCGATACGGCAAGAAACTATTCGGGTGCAACTAATATTACACTCGGTCTTAGAAGAGGAAAAGAGATACTCCATTTAGGAAAAGGTACAATCAAAAGAATCATATTCTTGACAGACGGGTTACCAACCGAAGACACAGAAGAGGACGGATTAAGAGAAGCATCAGACATTGCAGAAAAGAAGATTACAATAAACGCACTTGGTGTCGGAAATGATTTTAACTACGTCTACATCGAAAAGCTTGCTCAGAAGACAAGAGGAACAACTTACCACATGAAATCACGCGATGATGCTGTTAAAATATTTGAAGAAGTATTCCAGTCCGCTAAGAATACAATAGTTAAGAACGTTACCGCTAAATTCAAGTTCTCAGAAAGAGTAAGGGTTAAAGATTTCTACAGAGCACTTCCTGAAACAACGTACATGGGAAAACTTGAACTTGGCAAAGACAGATTGCTCGAAGTAGACCTTGGCGATGTTGAGTTAGGAAAAGTGTACGAGTATCTATTCGAAGTAGCAATACCAAAACCAGTCACAGAGTATCAAGGACCTTTCAAAGCTGGAGAAGTAACTCTGGAATATGAATTAACAGCAACAGGAGAACGCATAAGCGATAAGAAGGACTTGATAGTTGAGCTAACAGGAGACATAGAAAAGACATATTCAGAATACGCATCAGTTTACGAGAGCTACATTAAATGCCAGATAAATAAACTTGATATGTTAATGAATGAAAAGCTGAAAGTAGGTGATGGAAAAACTGCAAAAGATTTGATAAATGAAATAATTAAGAAAGCGGACGAAATCGGTGATTACAATTTAAAGGAGATGTACGAAAATATGTTAGAAGAGCTTATAAGGACCGGTAAAATATCACAAAAATACCTGATAGTAGCTTCAAACCAGACTACAAGAATCAACAATCAAGCAGTTGGGAGCAACCAGGAAGTGAACGTAGACGAGATTTTTGGATAGGTTAATATGCTTCCATTAATATATTTTCAAACATTTCTCTTCTTCTGTTCTTCGCGCCCCATGTCACATCGGGGCGTTATTTTCTTTTTTTTGTAAAGAAAAAGTTACTTTTTAATGCTAAAATAGAACAAATCATTGAAAGGAGTGATTATATGATATATCGCAAAGTTGTATGTAAGGCAGTAACTCCTATTATCTCAAAAGGTCCGAACAAAGAAGGAAAAACGTACGATTTTGGTTTGACAGGACAGTCGATAAAGGGTGTTCTGCACTATTGGTTTAGGGCAGTTGCTCCGAGGGTTATAAATATCTACGAGCTTAGCTTTCCAAAAGATACAACAGGAATGGACCCAGAAGCTAAGAAGAAGTTAGAAAAGCAGATAGAAGAACTGCGCAAGAGATTTGAAAACGAAAAATACAAAGGATTGAAATTTCTTGAGGAACAAATATTTGGAAGCCAGAACAAAAGAGCTCCTTTCGGAATGTGGGTTGAGTTTGAAGAAAGAGATTTAGAACCAATCATAAACATTGTAGAGTATTACGACAATAGAAGTAAAAGGACGAGAACTGATTATAGCCTTGCATACAGTGTATACGGGACCGTAAAAATTCCTGATGATAAAGTTGAGCGTTCTGCAAAATGGCTTAGAGCTGGTAGCAAGTTTGAAATTTATATCACCGCAGAAAGTCAGGAAGTATTTGATGTAATCTTCGCACTGTTGAAATTGACAAGTTTGGTCGGTGGCTTTGGAGCCAAGACAACAAAAGGATTTGGGCAATTTGAGATAGTCGATGTTTTTGATGAAAACGATAAAGCGTTGGGTATAAAGTTTGAAAAGGTCTTAGATCCTAATGAACCCCTCCAAGAAAAAATTGATAAAGTACTTAAAGAAGTGAGAATTCAAACTGTCAAACTTCTGGATGCAAAAAATGTTTCTAAGTTCTTAGGTTTCGAAAAATCGGTTAAAGATGAGCAAAATATTACTCTTTTGGAATTTCCTAACTTCACCAACAATGCTTATATAGTTTTTGATAAAGAAGAAGTCAAACCAGATAGAGACCCACTTAATCTTATAAGAAACCTTTACCGTGCTTCGCAGGATCCAGAAAAACTCGGCTGGTACAGGGCATTGAAAAGAAGATTGAGGTACTATCAGGAAGTTGTACAAAACCGCGAGAACAAGAACGTATCACCAGAAAACAATTTTATATCAAAAGATTCAGTTGAGGAAATTATAAAAGGGCTTAACGGTAAAGACTCAGTTGATGTTGAAGTAAGGTCCGCATTTCTTGGTTTGCCAATTCAATATAGTAGGCTGAAAGTCAAGGGTTCTGTTGATAAAGTCACGTTTTATTCAATTGTCAAACTCAGCGACAAAACGGAAAATGGCAGAAAGACATCCCCGCTAAGGATAATATTTGTTAAAACAGGGCAAGAATATGCTGCTTACTGTTTGATTCTGAAAAGCCATCTATCAGATGAGTTCGTAGAACAAGCTGACAGTACGATAAGATACACTTTAAAATCGGACAATTCGAAAGTCAACGGACATATAAATATTAACTGGAACAATGTTGAAAGCTTACTTAAGAAAAACTTAAAAAACGAGAGAGGTGATGTGAATGGAAAATAAGATTTGGAAGGATAAATTATCCGTTTTGCTGCACGATCCTTTAATTAAGGCATTCGATATAAAAGGACACGAGAATCTTTCGAAAGAGTTTTGTGATTTGGTTGGTGTTGAAATGCTAAGAGGCGAGGAAGATATTGTCTCAAGTGCGTTTGACAGAATTCCATTGCCACATGAAAGATATGGTAAGCAGATTAGAATTTCCATAGACAACTTGCCCGGATTTTAT
Source organism: Fervidobacterium gondwanense DSM 13020 (assembly GCF_900143265.1). Classification (NCBI taxonomy): domain Bacteria; kingdom Thermotogati; phylum Thermotogota; class Thermotogae; order Thermotogales; family Fervidobacteriaceae; genus Fervidobacterium; species Fervidobacterium gondwanense. Next base: position 16,840 of record NZ_FRDJ01000018.1, read on the forward strand.
CATCCAATCAGTGGGAAAGTCATACCACAGACCAAGGAACTTTACACTAAGAAGAAAGAAAACTTGCCATCATTAATAAATGAAATCAAGAGAAAACTAAAAGCTCTAAAAGATGAAAACGATTCATACGAAAAAATATACCATGCACTTTGGTGGGAACTTGCATACATTTTAGAATATTCAGGACTGTTGCCGGCTGACACCAGAATTCCGAACCACTCTATTGTTGACCATCTTGATATGGCTTCTGCATTGACTTCATGTGTTAATTCTAACAACGAAATTGATGCTTCACTCGTTATGTTCGCCATTGGACCTGTCCAGGAAGTCATTGCTCAAGCAAGAAAAACTGTTGACCTATGGGCTGGAAGTTATCTTCTTTCTTACCTAACTTATCAGGCGATCGAGTATATAGGTCTTACATACGGTTTTGATAGTATCGTCTACCCATATCTCAGAGGCAATCAGTTCATTTACAAAACGCTTGAACGCCACGGAGTTAAATTGCTTACGAAACCTATTGCAAATGAAAAAGTTGCTTCGATTCCAAATGTATTCCTTGCAATTGTACCAATATCCGATGCTAAGAAGGTTATAGACGAATGTAGCAAGAAAGTTAAGGAAAAATGGGAAGAACTATCTAACAAAACTCTGGGGATTTTAAAGAAAGAGTCGATGGAAGTAAATGAACAAGAGTACAAGAAGCAAATGGAGATATTCCCGACAGTAAATGCAACGTTTATGCCACTACCAAAAACAGTTGAGCAAGTTAAAACAACTATAGAGACACTGTTTGAAGATGAAGATTTCATAAGAGAAATAGAGAACTATGAAGCATTTGTCCAAGAAATAGAAAAACTTGGAGGATACAAAGTCAACGCAGGCAGTTTTTACAGGCACACTTTCAAAACTCTCACAGCAAGACTTAACGCTATTAAAGCGATAAGCCATTTTCCGATGTATGAAAGTGATGCAATGATTGATGGTCAGAGAATTCCTGATGATTTTGGTGGTATAGTGAGAGCGTGTGTTAAAGTTAAAGACCAAGACAAAGAAGATTACCTTGGTACACTTAACGCTACTAAGAGATTCTTGCGGGACACCTTAAGAGACAAACTTATTGAAAAGATTAGATACGAATCTTTACAAGAAATGGCAGCAGAAAATGAAGTAAACAAGAAAGAAGGCAAAATGGTAAATGGATATGTTGCTGTTTTAATGCTTGATGGAGACAGGATGGGAAAATTAGTTTCAGGAGATGAAGCGCCAGAATTCGAAAAGATTGCACACGAAAGATTAAAGGAAGTCCTTGAAAGTGAACAAGGCATTAGTGAAGAACTGAGACATGAAATTTACAGGCAAAGAATGCTCACACCATCTTACCAAAAAGCAATCTCAAGAATGCTCGGTATATTCTCATCGCTCGTGAGCTACGTTGTCGAAGAGAAATACAACGGCATGCTTGTGTATGCAGGCGGAGACGATGTGTTAGCTATACTACCAGCTGATAAAGTACTGCAATGCGCTAACGACATTAGGAAAATGTACTCTGGAATTGGAGGAATTGAGATAAATGTTAATGGAGATACATACAAATTTGAACACGAGCTTCTGTACAAAAACGGAGAACCGATAGCGTTGATGATGGGAGACAGAGCAACAATGAGCGCAGGTATATCCATAGCACACCACAAAGTACCACTAAAGACAATGATAGAGCTCGCAAGACAGCAAGAACACAGAGCAAAGGAAAGACTTGGAAGAAATGCTTTCAGCGTAGCGGTTGTTAGAAGGTCAGGACAAATCGAAGAGGTTGGAGCAAAATGGGAAATAGATGGAATGGACGTTATTAAAGAAACTGTGGAGATATACGAACTCAGTGAAGCACTCAAGATGTCTCATAGGACGTTCTACAAACTGACGGAAGATGATATTGCAATTGTTAAGAACTCAAAAAATGATGTGATAATAGAAAAGATAGCAGATTACTTGCTCAGAAGGTCTGATGCTGTCAAAAAAGATTCAGAAGATTTCAAAGAGCTTGCGCTAAAGTTTAAACACTACATCAAAATATTATTGAAAAATGATAAAGTTTCATTGAGAAGACCGTTCGATTTAATCCTTACCGTTAGATTGACAAAACGCGGTGACAAGCGAGGTGATAACTGATGAAATTATATGCTATTTATTTCGAACCTGAAGATTGGTTAGCTTTTAGAGAAATAAGAAGATTCGGAGCAGGAAGTGCCGCAAAATCAACGTTTCCATCTCCACTAACGTTCTATGGTGCTATAAGAACAGCTTTAATGAAGTTATACGGCATACAACTTAGCTATCATAAAAAGCCAGACTTAGGAAAATATCAAGAACTTTTGGGAGATGACAACAGCCCTGGGAAAATCAAACTCTTCGGTCCGTTCATATACTCAGAAGAAAGTGGAAAAAGAAAGCACTACTTTCCAGCACCAAAAAATGTCTATGTTAAGAGTAAAAAGTACAAAGTGATGAAATTGCTTGAATATGAAACACGAGTAGGTGAACATATCTTCAAAGGACTACCTTGGATTCCTGAAGTAAAAGATGTAGATGCTCCGGATAAATCTTTTATAGAACTCAATGAGCTCGAAAAATTGCAGCACAACGAAGAGTTTCAATTAGAAAATCCTGAAAACTACGTTGTCGAAACAAAATTGGGAATAGCTCTTGATGATGACAAGAAAACAAAAGAAGGTATGCTTTACGCACTATCAATTTACAGATTCAAAAACGGTGGATTTTTCATGCTTACAGATAGTGAAGAAACAAAAAACGAGATAGAAAAACTTGACGGTGTTTTCCTTGGTGCAAAACAACGTTGGGCAAGAGTCTTTGTTGAAGAGTTGGAAACGACCGTATTCGATGAACCTAACTTCGAGAACATTGCGGCAATGCTCATTACTCCTGCAATTTACGATGGTGGAATTGTTCCAAAAGATTTGAAATTTGGAAACGCAGAGATACTGACCGTTGCAGGTGGAAGGAAAATGGGTATATCGGGTTGGGACTACATGAACGGAAGACCAAAAACGTTACATCATGCGGTAAGTCCAGGAACAGTTTACTATCTTAGCCATAAACCATCATTAAGAGATTCCGTATCAAATAAAAGTAAGCTCAATCTATTCGGTTTTGGAAAATGTATTTACATACCATATGAAACTAAGAAAATCTGAACATAGGGAGGTTGAAAGGTATGGAAAATCAAGTAGCGAGAAAACTGATTGTAACGATGTATGCTGAATCACAACTACATGCAGGTAAAGGTATGGATGTTGGAATTGTTGATTTGCCAATTCAAAGAGAAAGAACCACAGCATTTCCTATCATTCAAGGAGTAAAAGGTGCCCTTAGAGCAAACCTGAAGCTTGATAATGAAGAAGAGATTTTCGGGAGTGACAATACTAAAAGTCAAGGTGATGAAACAAAACCGGGAAAAGTAGCTTTCTCTGAAGCAAAAATCCTGCTATTTCCAGTCAGGCATATTGAAAAGCTATTCGTATGGGTTACATCTCCTTTAGCACTAATAAGATTCTTAAAGGAATTAGAAAACAAAAGAGAACTTATCAAGAAATTAGAAACTCTAAAAATAGCAGAAGACGAAGCGATAGTTTTACAAGAAGCTGGAGAAATACTCTTAGAAGACTTTCAGTTTAAAACAAAACAAGATGATGTTGTAAAGGAAATTGCCGAAATAATAACCAGAAATGTGGCGACTGTTGATTACATCAAGAAGAAACTGGAAACTGACATAGTAATAGTTGATGATAACAGATTCTCGGCGATTTGTCAGATGATGACAGAAGTTATTCCAAGAATAGCGATAGACAAACAAACAGGCACGGTCAAAAGCGGAGCACTTTGGTATGAGGAGTATTTACCGCAAGACACGGTAATGTATTTTGTAGCAAGAGAAACAATATTCTCAAACAAAAATCCCAACGACCAGATTCTTGAAACATTGCAAAAAGCCATTGACAGAGCAGTTATCACAATCGGAGGAAAAGAAACGGTTGGAAAAGGCTTAGTTGCACTGAAGGTGGTGAATGAACAATGAAGAAACTTGTACAAGAAGTTGTCAGTTGCGTAGAAGAGATTTATAAATGCAATGACCCAAAAAAGAAAGAAAAATACCTTAGTACTGTCAAAGGACTCGGAAGCATGATTATTCAAAACGGACTTTACGGAACAATTTTATTTCTATTAGTTAAAGGTCATGATGATGTCGTAAAACACCTTGATAGAGTTATCAAACTGCAAACTGGTGAAGAAAACTTCTCGGAAAAAGTTAAACGCGCAGAAGCACTTCAAAACCCACAATACTTCAAAATTCAGTATGCTGCACTTGAGGGGGTGAAATGGCTAAGACGATATGCTGACATATATCTCGGAGGTGAAGAAGATGGAAAATAGCCGAAACATAGCAAATAAAGGACTTTACTGGAATAAACTTGTCTACAAAGATAAACAATCTCTTGTATTGAGCTCCTCAGAAAACAAAGCCAGACTTGTATCAGATATTTTGTACATATTACAAAAACAGCAGAATGAAAAGGAAGTTATTGAACAACTTAAACAAAGACGTAATGAGGTTTCGAGCAAATTTTCAAAAGTTTTGGACAAAGTTTATACTATTCAAACAAAACTCCTTGTTGGAAGCGGTTTGCCATCACCAATAGAAGTTGGAATGACTTTTTCGAGAAACTATGGTATTCCAATCATTCCATCGACATCCATCAAAGGTACATTTGCAAATTATGTCCAATCAGAGAAAATCTTTGACGAAGAAACCTACAAAAGGCTATTTGGAACAGACCTAACAACAAAAGGAGAAAACATCAGAGGAACACTGATATTCCTTGACGCAATACCCGATACTGCTGTCAAATACACAGTCGATATTGTAAACAACCACTTTCAACCATACTACATGGAAACAGACAATCCACCAAACGACTGGTACAACCCTGTTCCTGTACAATTCATAGCTGTTGAGAATACAAGCTACCGCTTCACAATATTAATTGAAAACGATAGTAAGTTAACAAAAGAAGAAAAAGAAAAGATAAAATTGGAATTCGGAAAAATGCTCAAACTATACGGGATAGGCGCAAAGACAAACTACGGATACGGAAGATTTAAAGACTAACAAACAATATCTTCCCTGCTGGATGTTTTAAACATCCAGCAGGGTTTCTTAAAGAATTTCACGAGGAAAAAGCAATAGGAATTATTGTATAGCGTGAGGAAGGACTTCCTCTCAGAGGAAGATAGTAACGAATGTCCCCTTGCAAGGGATTTTGTTTTCATCCTTGTCAGGAAATATTTCTGTTAAAGATATGGAAACTAACCTCTCCTGCTTATTAAGTGTGTGCGATAGAATACAATTTGAACATCATGTATCTCTTAAAGAAAATTTTGAGGGGGGATTTTAGTGAACAGTATAATCTTTAGAAGGTCCAATTTTCAGTACGTTGAGGTCACTGCTCTTTGGAAACCCATTGGAAGTGTTTACGTTGAATGGTCATTTTTAACTTTGAACTTCTATATTTCATCTTATCTCTGCCCGGAGTGTGGAAATCATATGGTCAAAACGGTTTTTCCAAACGATTTAGAAATAGTGACCGAAGAAGGTAGTGCTAAGATTCCGAGAATCTTTGCTTGTGCTAATTGTGGAACGATTCATGCCCCACGTCCTGGATACAAACTCAGTAGTAACAACGGGTTTTATGCGAGGTTAGATCCGGAAAGTTTTGAGAATTTTATATACCACTTAGATAGCAAAGGCTCTACCACGGGAAGAAGGGGGACGTTGTTTAATGAAAGATAGTTAGAAGATGTAAAGGCAAATTTCTCGGTCAAGCACCTTTCATTTTTCAAAATATCGTCTGTAACTGCGCGATTGTACCATAATGCTGAGAATATTTCATAGGAGTGTGATAAAATGCCAGTAGGATATAAGAAATGTCCAAGATGTGGTGAAGAATTTAGGGATGATGTCGAAGTTTGTGATAATTGCGGCTGGGTTTTCTACAATAAGTGTTGTCCCAGATGTGGGAAGTATGTCCCAGATAGTGCAAAAGTATGTTTTGATTGCGGTTGGCATTTTTATTGGAATGATCATATAGGAGAGGATAATCAAGTAAGATTTCACAAACACCACAATTACAAGAAAGGAAACGACTATACGCCACCGGAACACGATTATAAAGACGATTATGATGACTGGGACTTTTGGCGCGAAATAGTATCATACTATACTGATTATGAAGACTTACATGACTTAACTCCTCAAGAACTAGGTCAAATCTTGGATGATCTGGGTTATTAGGCGAAAAGAATTTGACACATTCAAGAATTCTTAATAAGGAAGAATAACTTTCATACAATCATTAGCACTAATCGTGTTTTCAGTGGTTAACAGAACGTCAGTAAATAGTTGTGCCCCATTGTTAAGAGATAAATCAGTTTCGAATCTAAGCAAAACACCTCCTTGTTGGTTGTTGGTTTTTGCCATACTTGGGGGTATTATTTTTCTAGTCCAGTGCGACCATGCAAAACAACTCTTGAGACCAACAACCCCCTCAAACTCGCTAAAAATTTGCTTGTTACCGAACCGACGCAGGCGAATTTCAATGATTTATAAAGACAATAAGATAATAAACTCGTAGCAATAGAGATGCTTGCTAATTTGTCTACAAACATTCGACATATAAAAGCGCAAGCACTAATTTGCAAAAGAAAAAATATAATGTTATAATATGTGAGGTGAATACGATATTTTATTTATGAAAACGCCCTAAACCGTGGAGACCAAAAGACAAATTTCGCACCACGATACTCACTAATAACCGCATAAATACTATACGTCCGGTCATTGGCAAGTTGATAATTTTTGCAAGCTACATCGTCGAAAAATCTTGTATTCATGCGCTTCTCCGTTGAATTTTAGGTATTTCATTTCACAAAGTGATTTTATTTTCTTCTTTCTCATACGTATTCTTCTTGCTTCTCCGCTTGTGATTAGACATAATCTAAAAAATTCTCTACCTATTGTTACGAACATATTTCAAAGTGAAAAGCTAACTCAAATCATTTATTCATCAGCACG
>NZ_FRDJ01000019.1 GCF_900143265.1 Fervidobacterium gondwanense DSM 13020
CTAAGATTACGTTGTTTAACCCTTCCTTTTGCTTAATAATTCTTATTTTTTCCTCTAACATTTTAATACCATCTATGGTATTATTAATCTTGAAAGGGCTAATCAAATCAATTCCACGATAATCAGTCATCCTAACCCAATGATTTCTTTTAGCAACATCAATACCGACAATTAGAGTGTCTTGAGAAATTCTTGAAACTTTTGGATTAACATACTTTTGTTCCATGGTATCGCCTCCTGATTTTAGTGTGATGGGGTAATTATATATTATCAGGAGGCGATACTTTTTTCAAAATCTATTTTTCCTTACAGGAATGCTTATAAATTTAAATACAGATACCCCTTGATTTTATCTTTGAGGAAATAAATCAAGGGGTTAATAAATCATGTAGTCCTATATACTTTTTGTATTCATTACCCTCATTGCATTTAATATTGCGATTATTGCCACACCCGTGTCAGCGAATACAGCTTCCCACATAGTTGCAACTCCCACCGCACCAAGTGCAAGGAATATGGCTTTAACCCCTAATGCAAACACAATGTTTTGCATCACAATTTTCCTAGTCCTTTTTGCTACTTTAATTGCAGTGACAATTTTTGATGGTTCATCTGTCATGATAACTATATCAGCTGCTTCAATTGCAGCATCAGACCCCAAGCCGCCCATTGCCACGCCAATATCAGCTCTCGCAAGTACTGGTGCATCATTGATACCATCTCCAACAAATACAATTTTCCCCTTATGAGATTTCTTAGCATCCAGAGCCTCAATTTTTTCTACCTTGTCGGTCGGTAACAATTCAGTATACACCTCGTCAATTCCAAGTTGGGTTGCTATTTTTTCCCCAACTGCCTTCGAATCACCAGTAAGCATAACAATATTTCTAACACCTAATGCCTTCAATCCTTTAATCGCATCAGCTGAATCTTCCTTCACTGCGTCAGAGATTACAATATTTCCTGCATACTTCTTGTCTACTGCAACATGTACTACTGTACCTAGAGTCTCAACTTCCTGATATTTAATGTTTTCTTTATTCATCAGTTTGCTATTTCCGACAAGAATCTCTTTACCACCAACTTTAGCCCGAATCCCATGACCTGCAATTTCCTCATAGTCTTCAATTTTAGTGATATCGACATCTTTGTTATAGGCTTTCAGAATGGATAGTGCAATTGGATGACTTGAGTGACTTTCAGCATATGCTGCATATTCAATCAATTCCTCCTTTGTAAAATCACTTTGAGGGTTGATACTCACAACTTCAAATACACCCTTGGTTAGCGTTCCCGTCTTATCGAAAACAACTGTTTCCACATTGTTCAACGCGTCAAGATAGTTACTGCCTTTTACTAATATACCTCTCTTCGATGCTCCACCAATCCCTCCGAAGAAGCCCAATGGTATTGAAATTACTAACGCACATGGACAAGATATAACTAAGAACACTAAGGCTCGATATATCCATGTAGAGAAAGTTGCACCGGGGATCACCAATGGAGGTATGATTGCTAAGGCTAATGCTCCAAAGACTACAATCGGAGTATAGAAACGCGCAAATTTTGTTATAAATTTTTCTGTAGGAGCCTTCCTACTGCTGGCATTCTGAACCAGATCCAAAATTTTAGATACAGTTGAATCACCATAATCCTTTGTTACCTCTATTGTCAAAACGCCATTTTTATTAATGAATCCGCTCAATACATCGTCTCCTGGCCCGACTTCACGAGGAACAGATTCCCCTGTTAACGCTGCAGTGTCAACCATTGAGTTTCCTTCTATAACCTTGCCATCGAGGGGAACTTTTTCTCCTGGCTTAACAATAATGATGTCACCTATGTTTACCTCTTCAGGAGATACTTTCCTGATCTCATCGCCAACTTTAAGATTTGCATAGTCAGGACGAATATCCATCAAAGCACTTATTGATTTTCTGGAGTGACCTACAGCTATATTCTGAAACAATTCACCTACCAGATAGAACAGCATAACTGCTACACCTTCTGGATACTCTCCAATGAAGAAAGCACCAATGGTAGCAATACTCATCAAAAAATGCTCACTGAATACCTGACCGCGGGCAATACCTTTTATTGCTCTTAAGACAACCTCTCCACCAACTATGATATAACTAATAATAAACAAGGTAAGCTCAAGCCAATTTTGGAAATTAAAGATGATTCCCACGGCAAATATTGCTCCACCGACCACAAGTCTTATGATTTCTTTTTTGTTGACACCTTCTTCTTCCTCTTCATTATTTTCTTTTACGTTGGCCTTAGATGTATTCTCCTCAAAAATGACCTTTACATCTGGCTCTATTTTCTTTACTATGCCTTCAATCTTCTCATTTAACTCAGAGCGGTTGACTTTCGGACTTATTTCCAGTGTTAGTTTCTTCGAAACAAAATCTACTGCAGCAAATTCAACTCCTTCTAGACCGCTTATTTCTTTTTCCATTTTAGCTGCACAATTCGCGCAGCCAAGTCCTTCAAGCATTACTATGCTTTTGTTCACCTTTTTCTTCTCTGCATCAACTATTTTAACATCCGGCTCAAGTTTATTTACAATGGATGTTACTTCTCCAAGAATTTTACCAAATTCCTTTTTATCGACCGCTTCAATTGTCAGCTTCTTAGATACAAAATCAACGGTCGCACTATTTACTCCTTCAAGGCTTTGTGTTTGAGCTTCAATCTTTGCAGCACAATTCGCACAGTCAAGTCCTTCAAGTATTAATACTTTTTTATTGCTCTTGTTAACGGATTTTTCTTTCACTACCACATCCGGTTCGTGCTTGTGCACTATGGTTTTAACTTGCTGTAATATATTCTTATACTCTTGCTCTGATTCAATTTCTAAAGTCAATGTCTTGTTCATGAAGTTCATATAGGCTTTGACTCCATTTAATTTATTAACCTCATCTTCAATTTTAGCTGCACAATTTGCGCAATCTAAACCTTCTAAAATTACTTCCTTCTTTAACATTACTGACCCTCCTTTACTTACTTTCTTCTGAAATATGAATTAATCCCTGGTCAAATATTTGCTTTACATGTTCATCTTCAAGAGAGTAGAATACAATCTTTCCTTCTCTTCTGCTCTTTACTAGTCCAGCCTGCTTTAAGACTCTTAGCTGATGTGAAATTGCTGATTGGGTCATATTTAATAAGAATGCAATATCGCAAACGCACATCTCTGATTCATCTAATGCCCAGAGTATCTTAATTCTTGTTGAATCTCCAAAAACTTTAAATAGTTTTGCTAGATCATATAGAGTTTCTTCTTGAGGCATTTTTTCTCGCACTTTATTTACAATTTCCTCATGTATTACATCACAGTCGCATCTTTCAATTGGTTGAATTTTTTTTGCCATATTTATATCACCTCCTTATCATTCAATTGAACACTTGAATAAGCTTTCATATATATTATAAACCTCAATTCTCCGTTTGTCAATAAAAACATATGAGTAATTGTTCAAGTGTGTTTATCTTTTAGCTTTACGGTCAAGACCGCCACCTCTAAGCGCAGCGTAGGTGGGTTTTAATCAGGTGGAGTAGACTCTCCATCTGATTCCCCGATGTTTCAGCTTGCTGAAACGAGTTCACTTATTAGATTATCCCCAAGTATAAATAGAAAAGAACCGCCCATCAAGAAGTATTTCTCCTCAATCGGCGGTCAAATTCGTTTTATTTTTCTATATCAATTTCTACACCAGATTTAAATTCAATAGTTAGTTTGTCATCATAAACCGTTATTTTCTCTATAAGTCTCCTTACTAGTTGCTCATCATACTCCTCAAGGAGGGTGGATTGTTCATTTAGGAACTTTTCCATATCTTCTAGTCTTTGCTTGGAGCCTTTTTTGCCAGCTTCTTCTGCTAAAGCCTTATGTCTTTCCTCTCTGAGCCTGTAAATCTCATCGGCTATATCGTTATAATCCTCTTTGGAATTGGCCAGTCTCAAAAGGTCTTTTTGTAATTCCTCTAGCTTTTTATCTATCTCGGAAACAACATTATTGCCCGTTTCACTTATCACTGTTTCTATATTTTCCTTTAAGATAGTTAAAAAGCCATCCTTTTGCCCTATTAGTTTATTAATTGCCTCTACCGTAGCAATACCTATCATATCCTCCAGCACGGTTCGGGAATGACAAGTTAACCCTGTATTCTCAAGTCTACTGACGCATCTCCAAACAATCGATTTTTTACCTCGATTATTCCAATGAACTCTACGGTATATTTCGCCACACTCACCACAGAAGATAATTTGCGAAAATACATGATTTGAACTAAAGTTTCTTTTCTTTCCACTAGTACTTATATGTCCTCTACTTCTACGAACTAACTCTTCTTGTACCTGCATGAAAATTTCACGCGGGATAATGGCTTCATGGTTATTCTCTACATAATACTGAGGTACGATTCCGTTATTCACAACCCTCTTTTTTGTAAGAAAATCTACCGTATAAGTTTTTTGGAGCAATGCATCACCAATGTATTTTTCATTGCTTAATATTTTCCTTATAGTACTGGTATGCCACCTTTTTTTCCCCGCTCCCGTAAGTATGCCATCAGTTTCAAGTCCTTTTTTGATTTTATCCATACTGGAGCCTTCAAGATACTCTCGGTAAATCCTTTTAACAATTTCAGCTTCCTCCGGCACAATTACTAATCGCTTATTTTCATCTTTGGTATATCCTAAAAACCTAGAACAATTGACCATTACCTCTCCCTGTTGGTATCGGTATTGGTAACCAAGCTTTACATTCTGGCTTAGTGACTGGCTCTCTTGTTGCGCTAAGGATGCCATAATGGTAAGCATAATTTCACCTTTGGCATCCAGTGTATTGATATTTTCTTTCTCAAAATATACCGCAACATTTTTATCTTTAAGTTTTCTGATGTATTGTAGACAGTCCAAGGTATTTCTAGCAAATCGGCTTATTGATTTGGTAATAACCATATCAATTTTCCCAGCCATACACTCATCAATCATTCGATTAAATTCATCACGATTTTTTGTATTTGTACCGCTGATACCATCATCAGCAAAGATCCCTGCAAATTCCCACTCTGAATTTTTCTTAATAAATTCAGTATAATGTTCAATCTGCACTTCGTAACTACTAGCTTGTTCATCGCTGTCGGTAGAAACTCGACAATAAGCAGCAACCCGAAGTTTTGGTGTTTCATCTTCTTTTCGATTGTTGCCCATGCGTTTTATTGCAGGTATAATCATTACATTTTTACTAACTGCCATCTTACTGTCCCTCACTTTCTATTAAGCTATAAACATACTCCGCTTGTGTAAAAGGATTTGTATACTTCTGAATTACTTGTCCTATGGTAAACTTCTTAGAAATAGTAGGTTTGTCTTCTTTCTTGGGTTCAAAGATTCTACCTAGCTTTTTCGCTCTCTTTACCCTCTCTGCTTCTGCTTTTTCGTAGGTCTCTTTATCAATGATGGCAGGGTAATAATCATCACCAAGATAACGTTCGTTTCTTAGCATCCTTCCAGCAGTTCCATGATAAGCATCTATTCCAGCAGTCTTTGCTGCGACCGATAAAGAAAGGCCTGATAAGTATCCCCTATACAAACTCCTAACCTTTTCAGCTTTTTCTTCATCGATAACTGCTCTACCATTCTCTATCCTATAGCCGTAAGGCGTATGTGCCACTTTTCTCACATCCTTTCCCTTAGTGTGATTCCGCATTTTAAAATGAAACCTATCTCTACTCTTGAGAAGACAATTATTTTTTCAACATAATCATTAAAAAGTTGGTCGTTAAAGTCACTTAACATTTCAGCCTTATTTGTAAATTTTATTAAGTTACTGACTTCCTGCACCTTTGATAATTCTCCATTTAAGGCATGAATTAATGCTTCTTTTTGCTCCATATAGTTGTTTGCTTCCATTTGCAGTTCATTGTTTTCTCGATTAAAAAGGGCAGGTTCTAGATATCCCTTCGCCATAAGCTTTACAAGCAGTTCTCTCTGTTCCGCGTTTTTTTCAATTTGCTTCTCTAATTCCTGAATTCTTGAAAGGTTATCAGACTTGTTCATTCCACGTAAAGCCTCTAATAGTGGTTGTAGAATAAGTTTTCTGCCGAAAATCAGCTTATTCATCATCGTAACAAATGCCTTCTTTATATCCTCATCTCGAATAAACTGCATGGAACATTCTGTTATCTGCTTTAAGTGTTTGCTACAACACCAGGCTACGTATTTTCTTGCACCAGATGAATGAATTCGCCTTTTAAAGGTACTACCACATTCCGAGCAAATAATTTTTCCAGAGAAAGAATACCGGTTTTGGTATTTATTGTTACGCTTTTCTATGCCCTTTTCTTTTGCCCTTTGATTTAAGGCAGCTTCTACTGCTTCAAATACTTCATGGCTGATAATTGCCTCATGGTGATTTTCTATTAAATATTTATTTTTCTCACCATAATTGGTGCGCTTATTAAATCGGGAATCTGTATAAGTTTTTTGCAGTATAGCATCCCCAGTATATTTCTCATTTTTTAATATCCCTCGAATTGTAGTAGCAGTCCAACGAGCACCTCTTTTAGTAGGTATACCCATTTGATTAAGATCATCTGCAACTTTCTGTGTACCTTTGCCCGATAATACTTCTGCGAAAATATACTTCACGATTTCTGCCTGCTCAGGGTTTACCACCAAAGGTTGATTGACTTGTTCACACCGATAGGTAAAGGACAAAGGGGAATGATCGTCGCTCCACCGAAGACCGGTAAGACCACGATACTCAAAGAAATTGCCAACGGAATTGCAACTAACCATCCTGATACAATTAGAATCGTATTACTCATCGATGAACGACCTGAAGAAGTTACAGATATCAAAGAATCGGTAGATGCAAAGGTTATAGCAGCCCCGTTTGATATGCCTTCCGATAAGCAGATAAAAATTGCTGAACTTACGCTTGAAATGTGCAAAAGACTTGTTGAATATGGAAATCACGTTGTTGTGCTCCTTGATAGTCTTACACGACTTGGAAGGGTTTATAACATAACCGTTCCACCAAGTGGTAAACTGTTGACTGGTGGTGTTGATCCGGCTGCACTTTACAAACCCAAACATTTCTTCGGTGCTGCAAGAAACACAAGAGAAGGTGGAAGTTTAACCATCATCGCAACCGCACTCATAGAGACTGGATCGAAGATGGATGAAGTGATATTTGAAGAATTCAAAGGTACAGGTAATATGGAACTTGTGCTTTCAAGACAGCTTGCTAACAAAAGGATTTTCCCAGCCATCAATCTTGCACTTTCGGGTACAAGAAAAGAAGAATTATTGATTGGGCAAAACGAATTGAAGAAAGTGTGGATCCTTAGGCGTATGTTGAGCTCTATGTCTGAAGAAGAAGGTCTCAAACTCATACTTTCAAAATTGAAAGAAACGAAATCGAACGAAGAGTTCTTAGCTTTAATAGACGCCCAGAAAACAGTATAACAATACATTTTTTTCTTTGCTCACCTAAGTATAGGAGGAATTATCAATGAACCAAGAAGAGCTTAACAACGTGATATTGCGTAAGCGTAAATTAGCCTACGGAGTTCATGATGTCTGGATTAAAAATGATCTCATTGGTAGACAAGCTAAACCTGGTCAGTTTGTTATAGTGAGGATAAGTGAAAAAGGCGAACGCATACCTCTAACGATAGCCGAGTCCAATGGTGAAGCGTTCAGAATCGTTGTCAAAGCGGTTGGGAAATCCACATACGAACTGTGCTCGCTCAACGAAGGCGATATACTTTACGATGTAGTTGGACCACTCGGTAAGCCAAGTGAAATTAAGTATCATGGAAACGTACTAATAATCGGTGGTGGAGTTGGAATAGCCGCTATATTACCAATTGCAAAAGCGCTAAAAAGTGCAGGCAACAACATAACAGTTATAATTGGAGCAAGAACAATCCAAGATTTGATATTAAGAGATGAATTCACATTTGCCGATAAACTTTTACCAACAACAGACGATGGAAGTTTCGGATACAAAGGTAACGTGATAGATGCCATGAAAATCGAGCTTGAAAAAGAAAATTACAACGTAATTTGGTCGATAGGACCAGCTATCATGATGAAACTTTCAAGTGAAATTGCCACAAAATACAACATTCCCATTTGGGTTTCGTTGAATTCTATCATGATAGATGGTACTGGTATGTGTGGTGGTTGCCGAACGGTGATAAAAACTGATAATTCCGAAAAGATACAGTACGTATGCGTTGATGGACCAGAATTCGATGGTAGATACGTTGATTGGGATAGCTTCATCAAAAGGCTAAACCAATACAAAGAACAAGAAAAATTGGCTCTTGAAAGATATCTGAAAGAAGTTGGTGAACCTACATGGCTGTGAAAGACAGAGTCCACGTGCCAGAACAACCTGCTGAAATAAGAAAAACTAACTTTTTGGAAGTATCGCTCGGTTACACACCAGAATTGGCGCAACAGGAAGCCTCACGATGCTTACAATGTAAAATACCAACGTGTATATCCGGTTGTCCGGTCGGTATCGATATACCGGGCTTTATTAAAGAGATAGCTAAGGGTAATTTCGAAGGTTCGTATAAGATTTTAAAATCTTACAATTATCTGCCAGCAATATGTGGACGTGTATGTCCACAAGAGGTACAATGCGAGGGGTTATGCATTTTAAATAAAATTGGAAGATCAATCAACATAGGTGCACTTGAACGATTCGTCGCAGATTGGGCGGATGAAAACAACATCGAATACGAAAATGAAAATACTAAATTTCAATTCAACATAAGCAAAGCAAAAGATAAGAAAGTGGCTATAATCGGCTCTGGACCAGCCGGATTGACGGTTGCATCTGAACTTGGTAGATATGGTTTCACCGTGGATATATACGAAGCCCTGCACGAATTCGGCGGTGTATTGACGTACGGTATACCAGAATTCAGATTACCAAAATCGATAGTCAAAAAAGAAATTGCCGCACTTGAAAAACTCGATGTGCGATTTTTCAAGAATATACCAGTTGGATACGCTATATCCGTTAAGGAAATCCTCGAATCTTACGATGCCGTTTTCATCGGTGTCGGTGCTGGCACACCTAAATTTATGGGCATACCCGGAAGTGAGTTGAACGGTGTGTATTCTGCCAACGAATTTTTAACAAGGATAAACCTTATGAGAGCGTACAAATTCCCGGAGTACGATACACCTATACGAATCGGCAAAAAAGTGGCTGTAATCGGTGGTGGAAACACCGCAATGGATGCAGCAAGAAGTGCTCTAAGACTTGGTGCAGACGTCACTATAATATACCGTCGAACAGAAGCAGAAATGCCAGCGAGAAAAGCGGAAATCGAACATGCGAAAGAAGAGGGTGTTAAATTTTACACACTCGCAACACCTGTCAAGTACATCGGTGATGAAAATGGTAATTTGGTAGCTATCGAATGTATCAGGATGGAACTTGGCGCGCCTGATGAAAGTGGTAGAAGACGACCTGTTGAGATTCCAAACAGTAACTTTATCTTGGAAATGGATACAGTTATCGAAGCGATAGGTACTGAAGCGAATAAATTTCTGCTCAGTCAATTTCCAGATTTAAAGACAAACAAATACGGTTACATAATAACAGACGAATACGGTCAGACAAGTAATCCGAAAGTCTTCGCTGGAGGAGATATTGTAACAGGTTCAGCAACAGTTATCTTAGCCATGGGAGCTGGTAAAAAAGCTGCGCAAGGTATAATGAAATTCCTATCAGAAAACAGATGAAGGTGAAGATGATGTGATTTACATCGAAATACTATCTGCGATAATTGTTCTTCTAATACTCGTTGCAATAGTCTTATCAACTATCCCCATGCAAAGAAACATGCTTGAAGAAGCACTAAGGCAAGAGAAAGCCCAATTAAAAGCGGAAAATATCTTTTGGGAAACGATCGATGACACGGTTTTGAAAAACCTACCTGATACTTTTTCGATAAATTACCAAGTTGAAGTTGATGGCAACAAATACATCGTCACCATCAGTGCGGAAAAATTTCAAAGGCAAAAGTAATTGAGAAATGAACATCCCCCGGAAACACATTTAACTTCGTCGGGGGATTTTTTATATCTTATAGGTGATTTTATTTCTATTCAACGAATATGGTGTTACAGTATTGACTTTTTTTTTTTTTTTTTGATATAATTAAAATAACTCTGCGCAGAGTAAATCGTGTTAAAAATTATTGATTCTTACAAGGAGGTATAACAGATGAATATTTTGAAAAGATTAATCAATGGTAATGTTCCACTTGGTGGTTGTATAAATAGAAGTCAAAGATGTGCGAGCATTGAGATTAGTAAAAAATAACCTAATGGTTTAATGTTACTAGACCCGGGTCTAATATTTTATTGGATCGAATTAGAAGACTTGAATTTCAGAATAAATAACTGAAATTCGAAATAGGGAGGAACCGAAATGAGTAGATTTGTTGTAAAAATTGATAAATATGATAAGATAATATATTATGATCTTTTAATGCGTGAAATTAAGATAGTAAATAAGAACTCATTGAACACAAAATTCGAAAGTTATGATTCAGATGAAAGAATTGCATTAATGAATTATATTAATAATAAGATAAAATATTCAAACGATACTTTGTCAATAACAGATGCAATTACCTATGATTGTAATTTAAGTTGTGTATATTGCATGCAAAATGGACCAAAAATAGACAAAACCCAACTGGAAATTGAAACTGTGAAGAAAGTGGAACTTTACAGAAAACTTCTCAGTATCTTCAATCCAAAATCATTTATTATTACATTTTTTGGCGGGGAACCTTCGCTAAAAATTGATTATTTGCAGCAGGTTCTTGAACAAATTGAATCTGAAGAAAAGTTTAAACAGTTTAATATAATATCAAATGGAAATTTTGTTTTTGATGATTTGTTTTCAATATTAAACCACAGAAAATTTGGAGTTATTCAGTTGACATTAGATGGTCCAAGAGAGCTCCATAATGCAAGACGTCCACGAAAAGATGGGGCAAGTAGTTGGGACAGAATAATGGATAACATGAGTAAAATATTTTGTTATTCAAATTCAACTGTGGTGATTCATACCGTTTTAGATGAGACAAACTCTAATTTTTATTACAAGAAGATGCTAGACGAGCTCGTTGAGATATTCGGAGTGAAAGTATTATCAGAAAGGGTTATTTTTAATATTGGTTTATTAACGAATCCAGAAAATGGTGGATTATCATTAAAAGGAATCAATATTTGTCAAAAAGAGTACGCCGAAAAATACGTTGAAGCAGTCAAATCTGTGATTAATTTTGGCTTTAGGATCATCGATTTTCTAAATGTTTGGCCTTGCACATACAAAAAAGAATCCGACCTTGTCTTAGCTCCGAATGGTGATGTATACAATTGTATTTCTGGAATTGGAGTAAGTAATTTCAAAATCGCAAATTACGAAGAGATAATGTCTAACGAAGAGATATTCATTAAAAAATATGCTAATTTCTTAGAATCCATTTCTCATGATAAAACTTGTATGAGTTGTACTTTTCTTCCAATTTGTGATGGTGGCTGTAAATACAACTCATTTTTAAAGCAAACTCCGAAAGATTGTTGGAAAGAATTTTTAGAAACATTGTATAGTTCAGATTTAATTGAATTATATGTATTAAATCAAGAAAGGGTGATCGTTCCTTGAGTCTTGTTTTATTGAAAGGTGTTAGTAAATCCTTTGGAGACCAAAGAGTGCTTGAAAATGTAAGTTTGAACATTTCAGAAGGTGAATTCACCGTATTGGTAGGTCCAAACGGCGCTGGTAAGAGTACGCTTTTGCGAATCATGGTAGGTTTACTTTTACCAGATGAAGGTGAAGTGAACATCTTAGGTTTTGACGTAAAAAAGCACTGGAAAAAACTCGCAAGGTATATCGGTGTTGTGCTTGCTAACGAAAGAAGTTTATATTGGAAGCTAACGGCTTGGGAAAACCTTGACATATTCGGTGGAATTTACAATGTTCCAAAAAAGAAGCGAATAGAACGTGCCGAAGAGTTACTTAACTTTTTTGGTTTATACGATGACAAAGATAAGCTCGTTGAAGATTATTCAACTGGAATGCGTAAGAAATTGTTACTTTGTAAAGCTTTAATTCATCAACCAAAGATTCTCTTCATAGATGAGATTTTGAATGGTCTCGATGTTAACGCCGTCATTCAGGTTAATTCTTTTTTAGAAAAGTCGAGCAAAGATGGTGTGACTGTCGTTATGGTAAGTCACATACTGCACAATTTGAGTGAGGATGCAAAGATAGTACTTCTGAAAAATGGAAAAATTGAGCTTATTTCAAGGTACGGTGATATTTTCGCAAGTAAAGATGTTTACAACCAGCTTTCTGAACTCTTTTTGCAATCTTCCGAATATGCTGAAAACGAATGAAGGTGAAGAACGTGCTGGATACTTTAAAAAGTGTGTTTATCTTAGCGATGAAAGACTTGAAAGTGCGTAGGAAGTACAAATTTGTCTGGATAAATATGGCGCTCACTCCATTTTTTATGATTGCACCGTACGTTTTCAGTGCAAAGATAACAACTCAGCAAGATATAGTAAACAACATACTTATTGGTACACTCCTTTGGTATTGGTTGAATCAATACTTTTTCGGTGTTGGTGATGGCTTTTCGGAAGAACGTATGGAAGGAACACTTGTAACAATTGTTTTATCACCGATTTCCACAGTTGCATTTTTATTTTCAAAAGCAATTGATACATTCATTATGAATTTGTACATAACACTTTTCACACTCTTGTTTTTTTGGTTGCTTGGCATAGATATTTATTTATCGTTCTATTTCTTTTTATTGTTACTTGTGAGTGGGCTTTATATTACTTTCTTTTCGATATTTTTTGCTGGTTTGAATCTTCTGTACAAACGCATCGGAACTTTAAATTATTCGATTCAGTACGGAATAGGTCTTCTATCTGGTATGGTAAATCCTGTTAGCAATTTCCCGTTCTATATTCGTATAGCAAGTTACTTACTGCCATTAACGTATTTAATCGAAGCTGGAAGGGTAATCTTAAACTCCAACGATGTTACGAAGTTTTTCTTTAATTTACTTACAGTGAGTATCATTAGTGTAGTGTATCTTGTTGTCGGTGTTGCGATGTTGAAAAAAGCAGAACACTTGATAAGGCAAAAAGGAGAATGGGAAGAATGGTAAGAGGTTTGTACTTGATTAAAGCACAATTTCTTTCGGCTAAAAGGTACAAGATAGATTTTTACGGTTCGTTCTTCGTGCCATTGCTCACAATAATTCCGTTATTATTCTTGTACTATCTTGGTAGTAAATCGAATATCGTAAAGTTTTTCTATGGGACATCGAATACAACGAATATCTTCGGTTACCTTGCGCTTGGTGCTGCCTACTGGAATTACGTTGAAATTCTGTGGGGAGTAATCTTCACATTGAGACGTTACATGAGAATAGGACAATTTGAAGAAATTTTCTTAACACCAGTGAGCGGACTTGAGTACATTCTATCTTGGAGTGTGTTCGGCATTTCAAGAGTAACCATAGAATCTGTACCTATATTAATACTTGCACTTTTGAGCAATTTATTGACAATAAAACCACTAAACTTGTTACTTTTTATATGTTCATTTGTTATTTCCATTATTGCATCGTTCGGATTTGTCTTCCTTTTCTTTGGGTTAACGTTACTTTTAAAGGACGCCGATGAACTGGTAAGCTTGGTAGGAAACGCTGCACCTTTGATAGGTGGGATGTTCTTTCCAGTGACCGTATTACCGAAGTTCTTACGTTACGTTTCGTACGTCTTTCCTTTTACGTGGGGCTTAGATTTATCAAGACATTTTCTGATGGGTACAAAAACGATTTTTGATTTGAAAAGTGAGTTTATGATTTTCACAGTGATATCTTTTCTCTATATTATCGCTGGTTACTTGAGTTACGTTATACTCCAACACAAAGCACGCCAAAAAGGAGTACATGGGTTTTAAAATGTTTGCAAAAATAAACCATCCCCAGAGACTATCAAACAATCTTTCCGGGGATGGTTTTGTTTTCATATGATCACATTATCTTTTTCACAGATTCTCGTTCGATTATTTTTGTGGGTAATATAACGTTTCTTGGTAATCTGAGATGTTTGTCAAGGATACGTTCTATCAAAAGTTGTGCTGCGGTTGTGCCCATCTCCCAGCGTGGTTGCATCACAGTTGTTAATCTCGGGTTTGTGTATTGTGCAAACGGTGCATCGTCGAAACCTATTATCGATACTTCGTCAGGTACCTTTATACCGTAATCTTTCAGTGCATCTATTGCGCCAAGAGCCGCCCAATCGTTTACGGCAAATATTGCGGTGAAGTTCAATCCGTATTTGTTTAGATGTTGTGTTACACTAACCCATCCATGCTCGGAGTTGTACCCACGGTGTTCACCAAGGTACACCTTTACTTCATCTTTCTTTGATATTTTATCGAGGAACTTGCGAATACCTTTTTCCCTGTCTTGCGCTGCTGGAGATAACTCAGGACCAGGGATAAACAATATATCTCTGTGTCCGTGGTCGTAAAGATATTTCATAGCCAGATAACCACCGGTTACGTTATCCACGTTGACCACATCGAAATCGATCTCATCAACTCGAAAGTCTATAACGACGATAGGTACACCACTTTTTTTGAATCTTTCTATCATCTTTTGACCTGCGAATAATTCACCCAGTATAATACCGTCGACTTTCCTGCGGAAATATTGGTCAAGTACATGCTTTTCTATATCGATTTCCCATTTTGGAAGAGCAAGCATGATGTCGAAATTCTTAGAATAAGCGTACTCTTCTATAGCCATAACTATATCGCTGTAATGGTAACCACGGATATCAGGCATGAGCACACCAATTGTATGCATCAATTTAGTTGTACTATCTTTAAAAGAGAACGAAGGTTTGTAATCTAACTTTTTCATAGCACTGAGTACCTTTTTTCTTGTTTCAGGAGATACCTTATCACTTCCGTTGAGTACTCGTGAGACGGTGGCTATCGAAACGTTGGCAAGTTTAGCCACTTCACGGATATTTGCCACAACTCCCACCTCTTTTGACTCATTTTAACTTGATTTTCCAGAGAGCTTCTCACTCATTTTCAAGCTTGTATACACGGACATAATCTACGTACATCCTTGCTGGGAATGGTGTTTCGAACGTTGGATATCCGGGCCAGTTACCACCAACTGCAAGGTTGAGTATGATGAAAAACGGTTGATCAAAGACCCAGAGTTTCTCTTGTTTCTCTAAAGATTCTCTCGAAACACGGTGATAGATTTTATCGTTAACGTACCACACAACCTCGTCTTCATTCCACATGATACCATAAACATAGAATTCATCAACGAAGGATTTGTCTTTCGTGGCATCAGCTTTAAAACTTTTCGATATGGCTTTACCACCGTTGTAACCAGGTCCGTGGATTGTACCGTACACCGTCCATTTATCATGACCCAAGAATTCAACGATATCTATCTCACCGCACATAGGCCAACCGACGTATCTGATGTTTGTACCAAGCATCCAAAATGCGGGCCACAGTCCTTTTCCATACGGGAATTTTATCCTCGCTTCCACTTTACCATGCTGGACTGAAAATAACCCTTCAGTTTTTATTCTCGAAGATGTGTAATTGTAAGTACGATTACCATCTTTGACATCTTCCCTTCGTGCTTCGATTATCAACATCCCGTTTTCTATCTTAACGTTTTTTCCTTCTGTGTAATACTGAAGTTCGTTGTTTCCCCATCCGTTGTTATTTCCTATATCAAATCTCCATTTGTTTTTATCAAGCTCCTTACCATCAAACTCATCCGACCAGACCAATTTCCATTTTGGATCACTTATATTCATCACATTCACGCCGAGCGCCTCCGATATATTGCATGATGAAAAAAGATACAAAACGATAATCGAAGCAATTTTCAAAATATTTGAGAAATATTTAACTTTCATACTCTCTCTCCCTTCAGGATTTACAAATTCAAAGTACCCTTCAAACGTATGTCTCTCGATGATGCACCAACTCTAAACTCATAAATACCTTCTTCAACAACCCATTTTTCACCATCGAAAGAAGCAAGGTCACTGATTTGCACTGTTATCTTCACCTTTTGCATTTCTCCCGGAGCTAGCGTGTCTGTTTTAAAAAAGCCCTTGAGCTCTTGGTACGGTTTATCTATTTTCACCCTTGGTGCTCGAACGTAAAGTTGTGTTATCTCTTTTCCTGGGACGTTTCCAACGTTTTTGACATCGAAACAAACAACTATCGAAGAACCATCTTTGTACAGGTTCAAATTACTGTATTCAAACTTGGTGTACGAAAGTCCGAAACCAAATTCGAAACTTGGCTCGACTCTAAATGTATCGTAATATCTGTATCCAACGTATATTCCTTCGTCGTATGTAACGCTTGTAGGATTTTCCTTTGGCTCTCCAGGGAACGACCTTGACGGTACATCCTTGTAATCCTTCGGGAATGTTGTTGCTAATTTACCTGATGGATTAACCTTTCCTGAAATTACATCGGCAAATATTCTCCCAGCTTCTTGACCAGGTTGCCAAACCAGTAATATTCCGTCAGTTAACTCTTTCCAACTCTCAACTTCTATAGGAGAACCGATGTTGAGTACAACAAGTGATTTTTTACCATATTTATGGAATGTCTCAGATACGTTTTTAATCAATTCGTATTCATCGTCGGTTAAGTAGTAATCTCCTTTTTCTGCTCTTCTATCGTATCCTTCACCTGATATCCTCGTTATGAAGATTATTGCAACATCGTTTCGCTTGGCTATATCTTCCAATTGAGAAACAATAAAGAGATTTTCTGGCAATTTCGGTTTGATTTCTTCGTTCCACTGTCCACGTGTTATTCTGTACTCGCCGTTTCGCAACTCTTCTATTTTTGCTCTATAAAATTGCGCAAGTTCTTTATCGAAATTAAGACCTCTTTCAACAACTCCATCGAGGAAATTGATAGTGTACATCGGATGTGTTTCACCACTTCCCGTTCCACCTCTTATAGTTTCGATTTGACCAGTGCCAAAGAGTGCAATTGTTGTATCTTTCGATATCGGTAATACTTCGTTGTTCTTGAGTAATACGACACCTTCGCAACCTGCTTCGTAAGATACCTTTGCGTTCTTCTCAAGATCCGGATTATTGGAATAATTGTATCCTTTGAAAGAAGGCATCTTCACAAGTACTCTTAGTATATTTCGAATTCTCTCGTTGAGTACCTCTTCTGTTAGCTCTCCATTCTCAATAGCCTTTCTTATATCATCTATCTCATTTCTTCTGTGTTTCAAAACCTGGTGGCTCTTTCCTGGCATGATTAAATCATTACCTGCAGCCATCTGTTTAGCTCCATCATCACCGGCAAACCAATCTGTCATAACAAAACCATCGAATTGCCATTCGTATCTCAAAACTTTCGTTAAAAGCCAACTGTTCTGAGAGGTGTAATAACCGTTCAATTTGTTGTAAGAACTCATCACTGTCCATGGCTTAGATTTCTTAATTGCGATTTCAAATGGCTTAAGATAAATTTCCCTTAATGCTCTTTCAGAAACGATTGTATCTACAGTCATTCTATTGGTCTCTTGTTCATTGACAACGAAATGCTTCAAACAAGCACCAACACCTTGTGATTGTACACCTTCAACAAAACTTGCTGCCAGTTCACCGGTCAATAATGGGTCTTCTGAATAGTACTCGAAATTCCTACCGCACAGTGGGTTTCTGTGTATATTTATAGCCGGAGCCAGTAACACATCAACTCCGTACTCTCTCACCTCTTCGCCCATCGCCTCTCCCACTTTTTTCAAAATGTTCTTATTCCACGTTGAAGCAAGCATCGTTTCAACTGGAAACGCTGTTGCATGGTATTTTCTTTCATCACTTTCCCTTTCTGGATCTATTCTCAAACCTGCTGGCCCATCTGCGTAAACGGTTCTTGGAATTCCAAGTCTTGGAATTTCAAAAGTCTCACCTGCAGCACCACTGACACGTGCTTTTGGATTGTCTTCAATTCCAAGTACACCAACACCAACAACAAAGTGTATCTTTTCTTCAAGGGTCATCTGACTAATGACCTTTTCAATATCTAACATATCCATAGTACTCATCCCCTTTCAAAAAGTTGAAATATTTTATTCCCCAGTGATTCCAGTTCTTTCAAGACTTTCAACAAACTGTCTTTGCAAAATCAGATAAGTAATCAACAACGGAAGGATAGTGATCAACGTTGCCGACATCCTTATCCCTTCGTTTATCCTATTTGCCGCACTGCCATCCGCTGATGGGAACATAATGGAATATTTAGACACAAAGTCTCTTAAAGCTATCGGTATTGTTCTTATGTTATTTCCCAACAAAAGTCCTGTTAGTAACGTTTCATTCCAATACCATACCAGCGAAAATATGAACGTTGTTACCATAGCTGGTATGGAAAGTGGGAAGACGATTTTAAAAAATATCTGAAAAGAATTTGCACCATCAAGTTCAGCTGCTTCATCAAATGTCTTTGGTAACATGTTGAAGAAGTTATAGTACAAAAGTATGAAGATAGCACTCCTTATACCTTGACCTGTTAGCGATGGAAGGAAACTAACAAATGGTGTACCGGTAAGGTTCAGTCTGCTGAACAGCATGTACTTTGTAACAAGTGTTACTTGTGACGGTATCAAAAACGTCGCAAGCATAAGTACGATCCAAAACCTTTTCAATGGGAATTCAAAACGTGATAATCCGTAAGCTATCAGAGCTGTGATGAAAGTTTGAAAAAGCGCCGGAATAGTTGACATGTAAGCACTGTTCAACAAAGATTTTGTGGCTTCCAATACTTTCCAAGCTCTTGCAAAGTTGTCAAACGTAATTTTCGTTGGAATCCAATTAACAGTTGGATTCACAAGATCCTCAACGCTCATAAATGAGGTTGTTATCATGTAAAGCAATGGATAAAGGTAAGCGTATCCAACACCTATCAGAATAAAATATATAATGAACTTCGTTGATGGAGCCTTCAAATATTTATAATAAAAACTGGTTCTGAAATTCTTTACTTTGCTCACTTATTCTTCCTCCCTTCTTTTAAAAGCAAAAAAGCAACTCCTATTATAACCATCACAGCGATGAAGTAAATTTAAGACAACGCTGATGAGTATGAATAAGGCTTGTCTATATCAAACATCCTCTGAGTTATACTCGTGTTCACAGGATTATTTGCGAAAGAAGCTAGATCAACTATCGTGTAAATCGCATTTATCAGTACAAATGGTTTTATCAATGGTAATGTTATCTTCCAAAAGATCACCCAACTATTTGCTCCGTCTATCTTCGCTGCTTCATAGATGCTTCCACTAATTTTTTGAAGACCTGCCAAGAAAAATAGTATCTGCACACCAGAGAACCACAAAATAAGCACCAAGTTGTTGAACATATAAATAAACGGATAACTTATCGTATTGGGAAGGAGTGTAAAGAAGTTGTATATAAAATATTTTCTCGGATCGACAATTTGTGCTGCGTTGTTTGCCACAAGTTCAGATATAACAGGTCCACTTATTATGACTACAGGTAAGAAATACACAAGCCTGAAAAATGCCCTTGCTTTCAATTTGTTATTCAACAATATCGCTACAACGAGTGAAAATACGAGAATCAACGGTGTTGACAATACAATACTTAATAACGTATTCCAAAAATTTATTGGAAACGATGGATCTGTCTTGAATGCATAGATATAATGTTTCAAACCAACAAAAGTTGCCTTTATACCTTCAACTGTGAAATTTACGTTGAAAAAGCTCAGATACAGCGAATAGAAAAATGGATAGGCTGTGAATATTAGGAAACCTATTATCCATGGTGAGATATACAAATATCCAGCCAAAGCTTTTCTCATACGTCTTTTCTTACTCATTTTGACCAACTCCAACGTTTATAGAATTTGAATTAGTTACTATCCACGATTGTGGTTTAATTTTCTGATCGTTTAGAATGTAAGTCTTTGATGTGTAATTAACAACGATCGATTTTCCATTATTGTAACTTACGACGATGATTCCCGGTTCAACTACAAACCTGTCAATTATCTTTGATCCGCGAACATTTTTCAAAGCATCACTAACTTCCTTGTAAATTTCGGTAATTTTTACTTTCCAGTCTTCGTATTTTGTTGATGGATAATCCCAAAGTGGAGTCTTCTTTATCAAATAGTTATCAACCCATGTTAATAAGAAAGATGGCAATGCGCCGTATTCTATCATCTTGAGTATATCTATTCGTGAAAAGAAACTATTATTTACGTAAGGTGCGAAGTAATCTATACTACCACTCAAAACGATCTGTAAAAACGGTACAGTGTCTGTTTCAAAGAGGTATTGGCTGCAATTCATTGGAATATCTAAGATACCATCAACGTACTTCCATGTGTAATCGTTAGGATTTGAAAGATATAGGCTATCTGTCTTTTTCGAAATGTTTTCAAGTGTTCTTTCAACAAGTTTCAACGCATCACTTCTAAAAAATTCATGTCCGTATTTCAAATCACCGTACAACTTCGAACCATATTCGTTAAGTGCAAAATTTGAAATTCCCTTTTCGCTCAGCTTTGTGAGTTTCTCAGAAACGTACTGGCTTGCAAGTACGATGTTTGTATAATAACTTCTGTAAATCCAGAGTTCCCTATTATCCCTATCTTCGTATATAACCGACTGAGACAAGTTTATCCCGACTTCTTTTTTCAAATTGATCTGCTTTTCGGTAACTTTTGTCACATTGTCTAATAAGTATACATCGTAACCATTTTTCTTTCCATTCTTCACAAAGTTTATCAAATCGTCTATATCACCCAGGCTATCCTCAAAAGAAAGCTTACTTATCTTGTTCCCGTGGATTCCACCTTTTTGCCATCCATTGATTATCACTTTCAAATTACCTATCCCTGAATTTTTCAATTCGCTAACTATCTTTTCAATCTGTTTGAACGTTGTTATCGGCATAGTACGATAACCGATTACTCTCTTTTCAATATCGGAAGCGATTAGAGAGATTGCAACAGGCACGTTGCTACCGACGATCTTTTTCACCAAGATGTTTTTGTAAATGTCAATATCAAAATGAACAAAAAATCGAAAATAAAAATGTACAAAAAATAAACTTAGTTTTGCTGGTTTGTGTTGCTAAAATATGCTGTTTTTGACTGCAATCTGTATGAAGGACCTTTTATGAAAATCACGTAAGAATGATGGAGTAGCCTATCCAAAATTGCATTTGCTATCGTCGCTCCACCAAATATCTCTCCCCATTCAGAGAATACAACATTAGTTGTTATTATTGTACTGCTCTTCTCATATCTGCTCGATATCAGCTGGAAAAATAAATTTGCTCCA
Source organism: Fervidobacterium gondwanense DSM 13020 (assembly GCF_900143265.1). NCBI lineage: Bacteria > Thermotogati > Thermotogota > Thermotogae > Thermotogales > Fervidobacteriaceae > Fervidobacterium > Fervidobacterium gondwanense. Next base: position 21,492 of record NZ_FRDJ01000019.1, read on the forward strand.
TCATTGTCTATTGGCAAATAACCTATCTCATCTATTATTAAAACTTTATATTTTGAAAAATGTTTAAGCCTGTATTCTAATCTGTTCTCTAACAGTGCTTTTTTTAGCTGAGCTATTAACTCTTGAAAATGTATAAAATATGTTGAATACCTTCG
>NZ_FRDJ01000020.1 GCF_900143265.1 Fervidobacterium gondwanense DSM 13020
CTGGTGTGAATCTGAAGTTCTCAAGTTTTCCATCTAACAATTTCTTCGTGTTGAATTCCGTTGTCCTGGAGATTCTGTCAATTTCTTCTCTTAACTGGTTGAGTTCTGCTTGTATCTGGTTCCTATCTACGTCTGTGTTCGTATCGCTTGATGCTTGTACTGCAAGTTCCCTCATCCTTTGGAGTATCGAGTGTACTTCTGTCAGTGCTCCTTCTGCTGTCTGAATCAAGCTGATAGCGTCTTGCGAGTTCTTGATTGCCATGTCAAGACCTTTGATTTGTCCCCTCATCTTTTCACTGATTGCCAAACCCGCTGCGTCGTCACTTGCTCTGTTGATCTTTAATCCAGATGAGAGTCTCTCAAGTGTCTTGCTCATGTCCATGTTCGTCATGCTGATGTTTCTCCAGCTGTTCAGTGCGCTAATGTTGTGGTTAATCCTCATACCTCTCCACCTCCATGTGGTTTTTGTCCTTAGTTCTCAAAGTTATTTTTCGGGGATCCCCACTTCCCGAAATCCATTGTTATTATCGGAAAAAACAAAGGACTTCTTTAGCTTAAAATATCTCTGAAAAAAATTTTTGAACGATTTCGGAATTTACAAAGTCTAAATACGTGAAAGCAAAAAATCTCTTTTCGTCCATGCCCTGTAGGGAGGGATGGTTATGCGTATCAATAATAACGTCGGTATGTGGGCAATAAGGTATTTGCAAAATCTCCAATCAACACAGAATACACAAGCTCAAAGTTTGGCACAGGCTACTATTCCTATTCAACAAAGCGTAGCTTCAACTGTAATTGCTGAAAGGATTCGTTCGCAAGTGAACGGTTACCGTGAGGTAATGATGAGTGTGTACAACGCAATTGGTGTTATGAACGTTGCGGAAGGCGGTATTCAGAACGTATCGAGCAATCTCCAAAGAATGAGAGAACTTGCAGTACAGGCTTCCAACGGAACGTTATCGGAAGCTGACAGAACGGCTTTGCAGCAGGAATTTAGTCAGTTAGCGCAAGGCATTAACAGGGTTGTCGAGCAGACAACCTATAACAACAGGAGAGTTATTGGCGGTGATATTAGAGACATGCAAGTGCAACTTGGTCCAAATGAAGGTCAGCAAATGAGAGTCACCCTCCCGGGCATGGACATTAGATCTCTTGGGTTGGAAAACGTTAATCTCAACAATGTCGAAAATGCGCAGAATGCACTTAAGGCATTAGACACAGCGATCGAAAGTGTTTCGAATACGCGTTCTTACGTAGGCAGTGTAACAAACAGATTGGAAGGCGCTGCAAGGAATCTAAGTACAACAATGCTCAACCTCACCTCCTCCGTGAGTACATTGACAGACACAGACATGGCACGTGGAGTAATGGACTGGTTAAGGACACGATTGCAACAGCAAGCAACGATAGGCATCATAGGACAGTCGAATGCTAATGCAATGAATGTTTTAAGGCTTCTTGGATAGCCATCCCTCCAACTGAAAAAAGGCGGTGGATTTCTCCACCGCCTTTTGATTTGGTGCCGAGGGCGGGACTTGAACCCGCACGGGGTTTGAACCCCTGTTGATTTTGAGTCAACCGCGTCTGCCAATTCCGCCACCTCGGCTTATTTGTGTTTTTATTATACCACTTGTTCGCTAATTTTTCAAGACTTTTCAGTGAGATTTATAAGCAAGATGTTGAAAATGGACTACAAGAGCTTGAAAAAGGAAATGGTTTAAGAGGTACAGAATCATAAATTTGAGCAGCCAAGAAAACTTTCGGTGAGGTGGAGATATGATAAGAGATAAGGTGATTTTCGTTACCGGTGGTGCCGGATTTATCGGTTGGAATACTATTCTGCGACTTTGTAATGATAATAAGATAATTATATACGATAACATGTATCGCCATTCAAAAAGCGATACTTTCAATTTGAACGTCGACAATATATCTATAATAAAAGGTGACATTCTAGATTATGAGCTTCTATATTCCTCAATTCCCGAAAACACTGACATAGTTCTCCATTTTGCAGCTATAGCTGGCGTGGATACTGTTTTAAGAAACCCTGTCAAGACTATGGAAATCAATACTATTGGTACTTATTTTCTTCTCAAGGTTGTTAAGGAGAAAGGACTAATTGATAAACTCCACAGATTAGTCTTCCTTTCCACGAGTGAGGTCTTTGGCGTAACAGCTTTTAAATCATCAGAAGATACCTCAACAAATTTACAACCTGTAGGAGAAGCAAGATGGGTATATTCTGTAAGTAAAGTTGCGGGCGAACATTTAATCAATGCATACAATAAGGAATTTGGACTAAGAAGTACCATCTTAAGACCATTTAATGTGTACGGACCTGGACAGATCGGTGAGGGTGCAATACACCAGTTTGTCGTTCGAGCCATAAAAAATGAACCATTGCAAATTCACGGGGACGGTACACAAATTAGATCTTGGTGTTACATAGACGATATGGTTGACGGAATTCTTTTGTCTCTGGAAAACGATAAGGCCATAGGTGAAGTTTTCAACATTGGAAATCCCAGGGGAACGCTTACCATTCTTTCGCTCGCAGAGAAGGTAATTTATTTATCCGGCTCATCTTCACCTATCATATTTGTTCCAAAGAATTATATCGACGTGGAGTTGAGAATCCCAAATATTGAAAAGGCTCAGAGAATATTAAATTACAATCCAAAAGTTGATTTAAACGAAGGATTGCTTAGAACGATCGAGTGGTATAAAAGTCGTATCAATAAAGTATATTAAGGAGGAAAGAACATGAGAGTAAGACTTTCTATGCCATGTATTGCTGACAAAGAAGAATTACTGAACAATTTTAGAAAAATACTTGACAGTGGATACTTTGTTCAAGGAGAACAAGTCAGAATTTTTGAAGAGAAACTCAAAGAATACCTTGGTACTAAATATTGTATAGCAGTTAGTTCTGGAACTGCAGCTCTTCACTTGGCTCTTTTAGCTTTGAACATACATGAAGGTGATGAGGTAATAGTTCCATCTTTCACTTTTCCGGCAACTGTAAATGTCATAGAGCTTGTTAAGGCAAAGCCTGTGTTTGTTGATGTTGATTTAGACACTTATAACATAAACGTTAAACAAATTGAATCAAAAATAACAAGCAAAACAAAAGCAATTATGCCCGTGCATCTTTTTGGCAATCCTGCAGAAATGGATGTAATTTTAGAGATAGCAAAAAAGTACGAACTGAAAGTTATAGAAGACGCTGCAGGTGCATTAGGAAGTCTTTACAAAGGCAGAAAGTGTGGTACTATCGGGGATATTGGTTGTTTCAGTTTCCATCCAAGAAAAGTAATTACAACAGCAGAAGGTGGGTTAGTTGTCACGAATGATGACGAAATTGCGAGAAAAATATTTGCTCTAAGAAATCATGGATTCTTCCAGGTAGGTAATAACAGAGAATTCTTAATGCCAGGGCTTAACTATAGGATGAATGAGTTCGAGGCTGCACTTGGAATCGTACAAATGGAAAAACTCGATGAAATGGTTTCGCAAAGAATAAAAATCGCAAATGAGTATATGAAAAGACTTGAAAAGATAAAAGGACTAAGTTTGCAAAAGACGACGGATGATTGCGTAAACTCTTATCAGGCTTTCGTTGTAATGCACAACGCTTTTACAAATTCTGAAATTATTCAGAAGCTTTCGAGGTATGGTATCGAAACAACCGTAGGAGCATTTGCTGTACATGAATTGAGCTATTACAAGGATATTTATCGATGCTCTTCCGAAGATTTTCCAAATGCAAAGGTACTTCATGATAAAGCCTTTGCTATACCAATATACAACGATATGGTAATGGAGGAAATTGAATATGTTGTTGAATCATTGGAAAGGATGATATTCAATGAAGATAGAGAATAACAAAATCAATAAGTCACATGGAACAGGTATGTTTGACATTAAAGATTTCAAAAAGCTCGGAGAAAACGTTATTTTCGAGCACGGAGTACTGGTTTTTCATCCGGAAAATATAGAGATTGGTAACAATGTATACATAGGTCACTACACTATATTGAAAGGTTATTATAAGAATATTATATCCATAGGAGATCACACATGGATTGGCCAACAGTGCTTTTTCCACGGTGCAGGTGGGTTAAAAATAGGTAGAGCTGTTGGAATTGGTCCAAAAGTTACCATACTAACATCGCAGCACGATTTAACGCATTTGGACATTCCTGTATATTTCGCACCCTTACTTTTTGAGGAAGTTATAATAAGCGATGGAGCTGATATAGGTGCTGGATCGATAATACTGCCGGGTGTTAAAATTGGAGAAGGAGCTGTTATAGGGGCTGGATCTGTAGTTACCAAGAGTGTTCCTGCCTATGAAATTTGGGCAGGTAATCCTGCAAAAAAACTTCGTGAAAGATAATTTTGATACTTCAAACTAAAGGAGGGAATTTCTTGAGAGTTTTACATGCCCCAATCGAAATAGCTGGCCAGCTTTGGGAATACACCGATGCTTTAAGAAAAGTTGGTGTAAATGCAAGAAAACTGACTTTTGAAGAGCATCCTTTTGGATACAAAGATGACATAATAATCAAAATTACAGGCGCAACCCACGTCTATGACTTAGTTGGTGCAGAGATTAAGATTTTCACCGAATTAGTAAACTCATTTGATATTTTCCACTTTCATTTTGGAGAGTCTTTAATTCACCAGAATCTCGATTTACCTGCACTTAAATTTATGGGTAAAAAAGTGTTGATGAATTTCTGGGGGAGCGATGTGAGATTAAAATCTATTGCAAAGCAAAAGAATCCGTTTTACAGCGACGAGATGCACCTTGGTGATGACAATTTGAAGATCGAAAAGTTGAAGATAATATCAAGATTTGTCGATTGCGCTGTCATCTCAGATTATGAGTTATATGAATATATAGAGCCGTTTTTTAAAAACATAAAACTAATACGACAAGCAGTAGACACAGAAGTTCTTCAACCAAAGTACCCAGAACCCGTCAACGAAAGACCAGTTATTGTACATGCTCCAAGTCGAACAAACGTAAAAGGAACTTCTTTTGTTGAGAATGCGATTGAAAAACTTCTACTAAAATACAACTTTGAATATATCAGGCTAAGTGGATTACCCCATGATAAGGTTTTAAGTACAATTTTGAATTCAGACATTGTCATTGATCAGGTAATCTTAGGTGCCCATGGTATACTTTCAGTTGAAGCAATGGCACTTGGAAAACCAGTTGTATGTTACATCAGGGAGGATCTGATAGACAAGTATCCAAGCGATTTACCGTTAGTCAATGCAACACCCGTTACACTAGAAGAGGAGATTGAAAAGCTACTACAATCTGGTGAACTGCGTCATGAAATAGGGAAAAGGTCCAGGAAATATGTTGAAAACTATCATAGCAAAATAACAATTGGGTTGGAACTTAAAAAGCTGTATGAGACCCTTTAACCTTTTCAATTCTAACAATTAAAAGTTTAAATATATCGCCATTCTTTTATTTGTACTTAGAAAATTCCACATTGTAAGTATTCTCAAGGTATTCTTTTGTGACAAAGACTATTTCGTCATACTGATAGGGTACGTCTAATCCGTATATGTTTACATAAATAGGCTCAAAACCAATTTCACCGAATTTTTTGAAAAGAAAATCAAGATAATACGTCTCATCAACTATTTGCAATCTGTCCGGATAGTTATTTCTTAAGAAAGTTTGGTACCTCGCATCCGGAATATTTAGATAAATCACTGTTGAAGAATTGCTGTGATTTTTTATAACTTTGAAGAGATCATTTACGATGTTTTGAGGAATATGTTCCATAGAATCTACAATTGTGATAAGATCAAAGTCGCTCCTGTTTAGTTCTAATTTTGTAGCATCAGCGACGATGTAAGTAATGTTGGAATGATAAGAATTTTGCTTTGCAAATTCGATCAACTTGTCAGACAAATCGATCGCAGTAACAATTGCACCTTTAGAAGCCATAAAGTATGACGTGATGCCGGTCCCGCAGCCTATGTCAAGAACTTTGATATAAGGTCTGACGAGTTTTGAAAGAGTATCTTTCACACGTGAATGTCTTGGATTCTCTCTAATATGGTCGTACTTCAATCTCTCTAAAAAATTATCGTAATAATCTTTTATCTCATCTGCACTTTTAGCTTTTTCCAAGTTTTCTTTATTTTTGTCCTCAACCACGTCTTTGTTTGAAATGACAGAGACACTTGTTTTTTGTGTATTATATGTCTTATCATCAATGCTTTTAATCAATCTATAAATTTCCACAATCTGTTTCTCAAGCGAATAGTTTAATTCTACAAATGCTCTGTAGCTTTCTGAATCGTAAGATTTGTTAGTTATAATTTCTAAGGCTTCGTCTAAAGTATTGTAAATTAAGTCGTTTGGCCATTGTTCTTTCGCTCCGCGATAATTCAAGATTATCGGTTTTATTCCTCTTGCCATGCCCTCCATTATGTTGTAGGGATGACCTTCATGTATACTTGTGGATAAGACAAAATTCTTATCTTCCAAGAATTTTTCAATATCTTTCACCCAACCATGTAAAATCATGTTTTCTTCTAAATCAACCTCTTTGATTGAATAATTGAAATAAACCTTGTATCTGAAATTTTCGAATTCTCCAGCTATGTGGAGCTTGTAATTCTTATCAATTCTTTTAAGTTTAGCAAGAAGCTGAATCCACATTGTTGGATCCTTTTTGTGACCTATAATTGCCGCAACAGCTAAGTTATAGCCTGGTTTGTGCAAAGTGAACTTAAATCTGTCCAGATCAATTCCATTGCTAATAACATGCTCTTTCACGTTCGGGATATCAAGTGTCTTGTGAAGCTCACGGAAGATCTCCTGTGTGTGCTTTGCAACAAAGATCAAATGATCGATTTTTGTCCAATCTATTCTTTCAGGAAAATCAGTAAGTGCTTCGTAACTATGCAATCTGCAGATAACCTTCTTTTTAGAAAGTTCTGGTATGTTTTTCGTCACAAAAATTGCCATTTCATTCGCCCACTCAAGCCAAATTATATCAGCCCATCTTACAGCTTCCTGTAAGGTTTTGATGTCTTCAGTCACAACAAGCTTTGTATCATAAGTAAGAGATAGCACTTCAGCGATATCTTTAAGAAAATTTTCGTACACTGGCAGACATAAGAATGCTATCTTCGTGTCTTTTTTCTCTTTCTTGTACAGTTCCATGAACTTGTTTTTCATTTCTGGATTATCAGTTAGCTGGGCCGCTTTTGAATAGTATTTCAAAGCCATCGGAATGTTTCCAGAGCTCAGTTGAGTATCCCCGAGTAAATCGTACACAGCCCAATCTTTGTCGTGTATTCTCATTAAGTATCTCCAAGCTTCTTTGTCATTCCCAAGTTGTTTCAAAACATATCCATAATTGAATAATAAACATATCCATAATTGAATAATAAATCAGAATCAATTGGGGAATATCTAAGTCCCTTTTCAAATGCTTCTTTTGCTTCAGTTAGTTTTCCCTGGTTGAAGTATATCATCCCAAGAAAGTTATGCTTTTTTGGCTCATTATCTTCAAGCTTATCAATCATTTCAAAAGCTTTTGAATAGTCACCCAATTGTATTAATTTTTGAATTTCATCATTCATACGTTAACCTCTAACAATTTTTTCAAATATATTTTTCCCCGAATGAGTCCTTTTATCCTACTATTTATGAACGTTTGATATCTTCAACAGTCTAAATATTTATCCGGGGTAAAAAACCCCATCCTATTTTGGGAGATGATATTATGAGAGTTAAAGGAAGGTATTTCCATGGAATTTTAGTCTTAGCTTTTGCGATCGCAGTTTTGGTTTCTTGTATACCCCTAACACCGGCTGAAAATCCTAAGGAAGTTGTTATCCAAACATCACGACACGGGCATATTACGAACGCAACTTTGGTTTTTGCAAGGGACGGTTTAAATGGCACTTGGACTAAGTTGACAGGAACAAATGGTGTATATAAATTCACTGTCAACGATTCAAGTGGTCTTTATTCCGTGGCTGTTGCTGAACCAAGTGATACTTATTCAGCAACAAAGGTGTTTTTTATACATTACAAGCTCTTGGAAACGAATTTTGTACCGGTGGATGTTGGAAATGCAACCGACGAAGATGCAGCGACGCTGACAATCAACCTGCCAAGTGATTTTGCTACAAATACGCAACTCGGAATATTCTTCTTGATTGAACACCGCTTTCCATCGATTGACGATGTTAGTGGCAACAAAGTCGCGGTCGCTGAACATCTGCCAAAAGGCAAAGGTGATTTGGTAATTTATTATCCATCATTGTGGTCTGAAGAAGGCGTTCAGAAAGTTGCTATATTAAGAAATTTCGAGTTATACACCGATAAAACAATTAACTTGAGCACATCTGATTTTAAAGATAGTGAAAGAATAAATCGTTTTGAAGACATTTTCTTAGACTGGTTGGTAGGTGGAAAGACTGCTGCATTTGGTGTAGCTTCACATGACCAGGACCACAAAATTCCAAGTTCGTTGAAGAACGATACAGATTTGTACGTGTTTGGTTACTTCAATTGGAAAGAAGGATTCACATATTCAGAATATAGAAAAGCATATCCAACAACTACGCCATTTGCTACAAGTTCTATCACTCCTGCCGAACTTCCTGAAACATTGGTAGCAACAGAGGTAATGGATGGAACACTGAAAGCAACAATTACTCCGTACAATCCAGGTCTGTCAGGAATGTCTGATATTCTGTATTTGTTCCGTGTTACCTCGTATTATGAGCTTTCTGAAGGGGGTTACCCAAATCTAGATACAGACTACTATGTTAAAATATCAAAGGGCTACTTACAAGCTTTAGAAAACGATGTTTACACATTCCCTGTAATCAGCTCAACTGAATTTCAACCTTACAACATTGACCTTGATGCAAACATAATCGCAGGAGATGAAGACGTCATTTCAGCAAATATGACATTGAAGGATTTCTTCGTTCCAAAGGATGGATTAAAGATATTGAAGTGGTTCTACGCTGTTTTCTAATTTCTAAGAAAAACAAACAGGGGCATTTCACAAATGCCCCTGTTTTATTTCTTCTACCCTTTGTTATTTTCTTTTATTATATTCCCTTATCCCTTCCCCAAGTATCCTCACGGCGTCTGCGAGCTTTTCGGCTTCAAGTACGTACGCTATCCTTATTTCACTCATTCCTGCTCCTGGCGTTGCGTAGAATCCGCTGAGCGGTGATACCATCGTCGTTTTTCCGTCAACGTTGAATTCTTTGAGCATCCAGATTATAAAGTCTTCCGCATTGTCAACTGGAAGCTTTGCAGAGAGGTAGAACGCTCCCTCAGGTTTGTGTACAACTACCCCAGGGATTTCTTTCATCGCTTCGTATGTTGCGTCTCTTCTTTTTTGGTATTCATCCCTCACTGAATTTGTGTATTCCTCGCCAAGTGTAAGCAATCCAATAGCACCGAATTGTGTTGTCTCCGCTGGACAAAGCCTTGCCTGTGCAAATTTGAGAGCGCTTTTGTAAAATTCTTTGTTCTTGGTTACCAACGTTCCTATCCTTGCGCCGCAGGCGCTGTACCTTTTCGATATACTGTCAACCATTATCGTCTGTTCTTCGATTCCTTCGAAATGAAATACTGATATGTGTTTCCTGCCGTCGAATGTGAATTCCCTGTACACTTCGTCCGAGATTATCACAAGATTATGCTTCTTTGCGAATTCAACAATTTGCTTCATCTCTTCGTAGGTGTAGACTGTGCCCGTTGGATTCGACGGGTTTGAGAAGAGAATAGCTTTCGTTTTTGGGCTGACAACCTTTTCAAATTCACTCATCGGCGGCAGTCGATAGCCGTCTTCAGTGTGGGCAGTCACGGGAACAAGTTTGACATTTAGATAGGAAGCAAATCCAAGGTAATTTGCGTAGAATGGTTCTATTGTGATAACCTCATCACCTGGGTCGCATACGACACCAAGAGCAAACATTATCGCTTCGCTTCCACCGTTTGTTACCATTATTTCGTCGGCGCTCACGTGTATGTTATGCCTTGCGTAGTATTTTGAAAAAGCTTCCCTGAGTTCTAAAAGACCCTGAGAATGAGTGTATGCAACGACTTCTGGTTTGTATTTATCGATATATTCGTACCACACGCTTGGAGTCTTTATATCCGGCTGTCCTATGTTGAGATAGTAAATATTTATACCTCTTTTTTTAGCTTCGTCTGCGTACGGGACCAATCTTCTTATTGGACTTGCGGGTGTTTCAACTGCCCTTTTTGATACCATTTCTCTTGCCTCCTTTATTGTGGTTATTCTACACGTATACTTCTTCTCTACTCTCAACTTCGGGTAGGTCTAATGGTTTATCGTGCAACACTTCAAGATAAGCATATTCTTCGGTGTACGAAATATCAAGTATGGTAACTCCGATATAGCTGAGCTGTTGCATTTTTTTGCCGTATGAAAGGAAATCTATCTTTAATTTTTGCTTGTATGCTCTTCTTTTCACAATTATGCGATTATTGTTTTCTGCTTCCTCAATAGCTCTTTGAACAGCTAAAGAGTACGCATCGATGAGCCCTCGAACGCCGAGTTTCACCCCGCCAAAGTACCTCGTTACAACTACTGCCACGTTCAACAAGCCGTATTTTCTTAATGTATTAAGCATGGGAAGTCCAGCTGTTCCAGATGGTTCTCCCGCGTCTGAGGAAAATTCAACAATATCGCTCTTAGTTATAACCCTATATGCAGGGCAGTTATGCGTTGCATCTATGTAAGTTTTATGGATTTCTGATATGAAAGCCCTTGCCTCTTCTTCTGAACTTGCTTGATGTAGAGTCGCGATGAATATGGACCTTTCTATGTTTATCTTAATCTGAGTTCTTCCCTCAAGTGTTTTAAAATTCTCAAGTTCCACTTTTGCAAAACACCTGCCTGTTCAGAAACTATCCAATGTAGAAGACTTTGTTTATTCTGTTCAACCAGCCTTTGAGATATTGAGGGTATCTCGTTCCAATTTGACGGGCGTGCTGTGAGAATGCTGTTCTTAATTTTTCAACTATCCATGGAAACCTCGGGTCAGAATCTTTCAAATAAATTAGTTCACTTCTTGGAAGTACAGAATATGCTATTGTTAGCGCCTTCTTGCCAAATAAAGTGCACATATGCATCATGGCTACCTGCAGTCTGATGCTTTGGAATTCATATATTCTGTTCGGAACATAGTACCTTGTGTACAGGATGTAATAAGCCCTGTCACGCGTTAGGTTGAAGATGTTAACATCCGGGTTATGCTTAGAAGAGATTCCGTATTTCGTAAAGCCTCCGAGTTCGTCAAATGTCAGAGTGCTCCCTTCAAAGTCGACAACGCTGTATATAACGTACTCGACTATGGAGTTGTTGTAGAGAGCTTTTCTGAGATTCTCAATATCTTTCTTAAGTTCATTAAAGCTTTTGAGCGTTAGTTGTGTTGAATCTGGAGTTTCCACATTTTGTGTGGTAGTTCCATCAGTTGAAGCGGAAACGACCTCATTACCGGTATTTTCAACCGAAACAGATGCCAAATTAATTGCCTTCTTTTGGGAAGGTGCATAAAAGAAAGTTTGATAGATTATTGCATTTGAGAAGAGAAGTAAGCCAAGAATTATCAGGTAAAGGATTATTCTCTCAGCTCTGTTCATGCCTTTTAGCACTTCAGACAATTATTCAGTTATCAATTTTGAATCGCTCAATGTCCATGTTCTTTCCATGTATACTTCTCCGGTATCGAGGTTGTAGAATTTCGTAAGGAGTGTGTTTTCGTCGATTTCAATAGTCATGACGCTCCTCGACGTTCCATTTTTGGGTAGTGATGTACTGCCGGGGTTTAGCACAAATTTTCCGTCTATTTCCTCTATCTTTGGTATATGTGTGTGTCCGTGAATTATGAATTGAGCGCTCGTGTCGTTGACAAATTGCTTTATATCATTTTCCTCGAATATCTCGCCGTGGACGAGCAAGAAGGAAAAATCTCCGAAGTATTCCATTGTCACCTTCGGCATCTCTTGTACAGACAAAACCTTTAAGTCTATATCAGCATCGCAGTTGCCTCTGATGTAGTCTATTCGGTAGTTTTTGAGCTTCTCAACTAAGCTCTTCGGGTCATATCCATCAGGTAACGGATTTCGTGGACCGTGATAGAGCACATCTCCAAGATGGAAAATGCTTGTGAATTGTTTTAAATCAAAAAGTTTTTCAATATCTTCCCAAGCTTTCACTGAACCATGCGTATCGCTGACAACGAGTATTTTCATACATGAGGCAACTAAGCCTTTCCCTCCTTCGTAGCGGTTGAAACCTGTTTTCTGTATTTATTAACCGTCCTGCGCGATATATTTATGCCTTCGGATTTGAGTATGAGTGCCAGATGAGCATCTGTCAGTGTGTTGTCTATTTCTAAGAGTCTCTGTATCTCGTTTTTCACAATTTGTGGATTGATGATTTTTCCAAAGAACAGCCTTAGTGGTAGAGTGCCGATCGGAGTACTTGCATACTTTCCTTTAACGGCACGACTGATCGTTGATGTGTGTAAGCTAATTGTCTTACTGAGATGCCTCATAGTTAATATCTGCGGATATCGTCTGTATCCTCTCAAAAAGTATTCGTTCACCTTCCGTATCTCATCGCAGATTTTGTAAAGTGTCTCTGCACGCATCTCTAAGGCTTTCATGATTATTGGGTCTTTGACTTCTATTCTTAGCACTTCAACTTTCTCCGGGGTAATTATAACATCAGGTTCGACGTATTCGTTGAATTGTCCTCCTGTGTTTTGGGATATTTCCTCAGAAAATTCGGTCAGTAGAAGTTCTATCAGTTCCTGAGCGTGAGAAATATCTATTCCAAAATTTTCAGCTATTTCTTCTGCGCTAATTCTTATTTTTCCCCTGCTGTCGATATTGTATATTATGTACTCAGCAATCTTTTCGTCGTTGTCCGAAAGCCCAAGAAAAGGCAGTAGGCCAACAAGAACTTGGTGTAGGTCTTCTGAGTACGCAACAGCGTAATCTTCCACTTCCATAACTGGAAGATACTTCTCTTTGAGCAGATGTATCGGCGTGCTCAAAATATTAAGGTAGAACTTCTCAGTTTTCGTAAGTATTAGCTTTTGTTCAAGGCGTGGTGTTAGCGAAGTTTCACGAGCTCTTTTGCTATCTGGCATGCTAACCTCACGTTATTCTTCAAAAGTTCTATATTTGCTTTGAGCGTTCTGTAATTGCTAAGCTCAGCAACTCTGGAAAGTAAATACGGAGTTACACCTTTTCCGGTTATACCTTTTTCACTGCATTCTTTCAAGGCTTGTTGGATATACCCCTCAACCTCGCTCTCAGGAACGATGTATTCCTCAGGGATTGGATTTGCTACAAGTATTGAGCCTTCTATGGATAACTCCTTCTTAGCCTTGAAAATTTTTGCGATTTCTTCAGCATTCTGAACTGTGTGGTCTAACTTGAAATCTGACAAACCTTCGTAGAAAATGGGAAATTTGTCCGTTCTGTATCCAAGCACAGTTATCTGAAAAGTTTCCATAAATTCTATAGTCTTCTTCACGTCGAGTATCGATTTGCAACCTGCACTGACAACTATAACATCCGTTTTTGCCATTTCGGTGATGTCCTGCGAAACATCCCAGTCGCCCACATGGACACCTCCGATGCCGCCAGTAGCAAAAACGTCGATTCCAGCAAGTTTTGAGAATCGCATTGTTGCACTGACAGTTGTAGCGGCGCTCTTTTTGAGCCCTACAACATATGGTATTTCTCTTGTGCCTATTTTCAGCGGTTCATCTTCAAGCATCTTGTTTATCTCTTCCTCGGTCATGCCAATGATAACTTCTCCTTTGAGGACACCAATTGTGGCGGGCACAACTCCTTCGCTTCTTGCAATTTCCTCAAGAAGTTTAGCAGTTTCAACGTTATGTGGAAACGGCAAACCGTGGGCGATTACTGTACTTTCGAGTGCGACTGTTGGTTGATTCTTGTTTAAAGCTTCTTCGACATGTTTACCGAGTCTTATCACTTGTATCACCTCTTTCTATCTCTGATTATCCTATTATACCATTTCAAAAATCTCTGTATATAAAACATGCAAAGAGGCGGATCACTCCGCCTCTTATCTAAAATATAATGAATAAAATCATTTGACTACGAGCACCCTTCTAAATTCTCCAAGATCCTTTATAGTTATAATAACTTCATATTGCCCAGCTGGAAGCTTGCCAATCTCCACGGTTTTCGTCGGCGTAGTGAATGCTTGGGTGACCATATCGCCCGGTTTTGGCCTGTAGAATGTGCCAGTTATCGTTATTTTCCCAGGATTATTTCCAACAGGGTAAACTATATCAGGCTCGTTAACTTCGATTCTGTATCCTCCCGTCGGGAACGTGCCAGCAATAATTTGAACAAACAAATAATCGTCTTTCGATGCCGGTACTCCTTCCGATATTTCAACATATTTTGTATCAGCATGCTTCAATACTCTTAACATTGCACCTTCGATTTGTTCAAGAATCGGCACTTCTGCCTCACCACCTGATGTCTTCTTTTCTTCTGGTATGACTTGCGAGTTAACACTTATTGTATATTTTGCGGGGCACATTACAAGCAAAAGTGGCATCCTAACGTATGACTTATCGCGTACGCCGTTAATCTGGTAAGAATACTCTTCTTTGCCGTATGTGAATGTGACCTTATAGACTAATTCTTTCTGAGAGGCTGCACTCGTTGTCAGTGGTTGGAATGTCCAAGCTTTAATGAGATATCCTTTGCTCTCTTTGTCTTCAAAGAGTTTAATATACTGAACGTTGAAGGTCTTTGTTCCAACTGTTTTGAAAATATGGTCAGGAAAACTAACTTCCAACTGTTTTATAACCGTACCGGCCGTTTGTAAAGATTGCTGCCCAAAAAATACCGATGAGAGCAAAAGCATTGCAAGGAAAAATGGAAAAAGAACGACTCTTTTCACACCTTACACCTCCCTTTGTGCACTAACCACACTATACACCTTTCTTGTTAGATCTATACTTTTCTTCTTTCATTTGGTACATCTTTTCATCTGCCTGTTCATATGCTTTGTCAAAATTATCAAACGGTGCAAAACCATACGAAAATCCTACTCCAAGCTCGTTTCTACAACGATTGTATAACCTATTCATTATGTGTTCAACATCTTTTTCAGAAATACTGTTGGAGACAATACAGAACTCATCTCCGCCAAGGCGTATGAAATAGTCTTCCTGCCTGATATCTTTCTTTACAATTTCAGAAAATCTCTGAAGCAGTTTATCGCCGTAGATATGACCATATGTATCGTTAATCTTCTTCAACCCGTCTATATCTATCAAAATCAAAACGCCACCCTTTGGAAGCTGTTCTATTACCTTCCTGTTGAATGCACCAGTGAGATGGTCTAACACATTTTCCTTCGCCAAAACCTCATGCCTCGCTGCTATGCGCTTGAACTTTGTCAATGTTGTAGTCGCCAAAGAGATCAAAAATACGAGCCTTCCATAAGGTATCATTAACTCGTTTGGTAATCCGGTAGCGAGTACGTAAAATGTCTGAGTTCCAGTGAGCAAAAGGAAAGAAACAGGGAAGACGTATTCAAGAAGCCGTTTTACGTAAACGATGAAGGAAATATATATTACCAAAATCATTGAATATAGATCTGAGAGTAAACCAAAAAAGTGCACGTATTTTGTGTTAGTTGAAATAACCACTAAGCCTGTAAGTAAGAAAGGAATGATCAAGAATGCAATTTTGAAACGTGGCTTAAGATAAAAACCCGAATTTTCAAATATGAGGAAAAGAAGGAAAGTAACAACAAACATGGGAGCTGTGCGGGCAAGTTTTTCAAAGATTAAATAACTCTCTACAGATCCATAAGTCTCTCTGTATGTAAATTGAACAAGCCCGAGTATCATGAAAACAGAAGCCATCAAGATATAAAAATACGACTTTTTTTCGTTTGCTGAAGCACCGGTGTATGCCAGTAAGAACAAGTATAGAATAACTCCCGCTGCTCCGATACCGACTAAAACAATATCATTTCTAAACATGTTTATCAACTGTGCTCCCTGAATCGCAGTATTCATGTCCACTAAGTAAGGACTTCCGCTTATTCCCGCTCCAACTATACCGTGCAAAACCACTTTAATCTCGTTCTTCTCGCTTTCTCTTAACAAATATTCAGGTACACTTACAACAAGCGCTTTGGGCCACAAATTACCCGTCCCATCACCGAACACCGCAACACGTTCTCTATTCACAAATATTTCTAACTTTGTTGCAATCACTTTTTGAAAAACAACGGTATTTCTTACACCATCGTAAGAAAAGTATCCCACGAACTCTTTGCTATCGGGTTTTTCGAATTGGTAATATTTTGTAATCTCATTAGACGGGACCATCCAGCGAATAACTTCACCTTCTGGAAGGTTGATGACTTTGAATGTGTAGCTCAAGCTCAAAAACAAGACTAGAGATATTAACGAAATGAGTAACATCCTAACCAAATTTACCAGCTTTCTTTCACCCATCCGCCACACCTACCGTACTACTCCTTCACCCCTATTTTCTAAATATACTAACAAATTGATAAGAATATCTTTCCTCTCTTCGCTAAGTAGTTCACCTATATCTTATCACATTTTTCTCGGCTCTCAACAACTTAACTACCATTTAACTTATTATTCTTCTTTACTTCATTTTTTTGATATTCCTTTGTAAGTTCATATATTCATGCTAATTCAGTTAAAAACAAAAAACCGCCGATTCGGATAAGAATCGGCGGTGAGGGTATATAGGAAGCCTGGGCACTACCTACTCTCGCAAGGGGTCGCCCCCTTACTACCATCGGCCCGCGGTGGCTTAACGGCCAGGTTCGGAATGGAACTGGGTGTTTCCCACCGCAGTATCGGCACCCAGGATCATTCAAAAGTGCATAGGGTGTAGGTGAAGGGACGGGTCTATTAGTACCGGTTGGCTCCACACATCGCTGTGCTCCCACCACCGGCCTATCAAGGTCCTCTTCTCGAACCGACCCAAGAGGCCTCATCTTGGAGCGCGCTTCCCGCTTAGATGCTTTCAGCGGTTATCGCTCAGGAGCGTAGCTACCCAGCGTATGCCCTTGGCAGGACAGCTGGTACACCAGTGGCTCCCTCACCCTGGTCCTCTCGTACAAAGGGCGACCCTCCTCAAGCCTCTTGCGCCCGCAGCAGATAGGGACCGACCTGTCTCACGACGGTCTGAACCCAGCTCACGTACCCCTTTAATAGGCGAACAGCCTAACCCTTGGGACCTGCTTCAGCCCCAGGATGGGATGAGCCGACATCGAGGTGCCGAGCCTAGCCGTCGATGTGAACTCTCGGGCTAGACTAGCCTGTTATCCCCGGGGTAACTTTTGTCCGTTGATCGACGACCCTTCCACTCGGAGTCGCCGGGTCACTAGGACCGGGTTTCCCCTCTGCTCGACCCGTCGGTCTCGCAGTCAGCCCGGCTTTTGCCCTTGCACTCAACGGTGGATTTCCAACCCACCTGAGCCGAGCTTTGCGCGCCTCCGTTACTCTTTGGGAGGCGACCGCCCCAGTCAAACTGCCCACCTGGCACTGTCCCTCGTGTGCTCTCCACACACGTAGGTTAGAACTCCGCTGCAACGAGGGTGGTATCCCACCGTCGGCTCCACGGACCCTGGCGAGCCCGCTTCTTAGCCTCCCACCTATCCTGTACACGCCGCAACAGAGCACAATACCAGGTTACAGTAAAGCTCCACGGGGTCTTTCCGTCTAGCTGCGGGTACTGGGCATCTTCACCCAGACTGAAATTTCACCGGGTCCCCTGCCGAGACAGTGCCCCAGTCGTTACGCCATTCATGCAGGTCGGAACTTACCCGACAAGGAATTTCGCTACCTTAGGACCGTTATAGTTACGGCCGCCGTTTACCGGGGCTTCGGTTCGGAGCTTGCACCCCTCCCCTTAACCTTCCGGCACCGGGCAGGCGTCAGTCCCTATACTTCCTCTCATCGAGTTGGCAGAGACCTGTGTTTTTGGTAAACAGTCGCCAGGGCCTTGTCACTGCGGCTACCTCGGCCTCCGTCAGTTTCCTCCTCGCGGATTCCCCTGACTTCAACCTAACGTAGCACCCCTTCTCCCGAAGTTACGGGGCTAATTTGCCGAGTTCCTTGGCAAGGGTTATCCCGCTCCCCTTAGCTTTCTCAGCCCGCCTACCTGTGTCGGTTTGCGGAACGGGCAGCCATGTATCACTACACGCGGCTTTTCTTGGCAGTGTGGCGTCAGTCCCGTTGGCCCCTCTCGGAGCCTCCCCTTCACGGCTCAGCTCAGGCTGCGGACTTACCTACAGCCCTCAACACCTAACCGCTTGGAGGGATTTGCCACTTATCCCCAGAACTTAGCCTCCTGCGTCCCCGCTTGCAGTATCGATACACAGCTGGTACCGGAATATTAACCGGTTTCCCATCGGATACCCCTTTCGGGTTTTCCTTAGGTCCCGACTCACCCTGGGCGGACGACCCTTCCCCAGGTACCCTTAGGCTTTCGGGGGGATGGATTCTCACCATCCTCTCGTATACTCATGCCTGGATTCTCACTTCCGCCTCGTCCAGTAGCTCTCACGAGTCTACCTTCTCCCTAACGCGGAACGCTCCCCTACCAACCATTTCTGGTTCCGTGGCTTCGGGGGGTGGCTTCAGCCCCGCACATTTTCGGCGCAGTGCGTCTCGACCGGTGAGCTGTTACGCACTCTTTAAATGATGGCTGCTTCTAAGCCAACATCCCGGTTGTCAGGGACACACCACATCCTTCCTCTTCACACTTAGCCACCTCTCCGGGCCCTTAGCCGACGGTCTGGGTTGTTCCCCTCTCGTCCGTAGAGCTTATCCCCTACGGGCTCACTCCCAGCATATCGTGTGGCGGCATTCGCAGTTTGACAGGGTTCGCAGGTTACCCCACTAGCCCTACCAGCGCTCTACCTCCGCCACAGAACTGCTGAGGCTGCACCTCAATGCATTTCGGGGAGAACCAGCTATCACCGAGTTCGGTTAGCTTTTCACTCCTACCCACAGGTCATCCGAGGATTTTTCACGATCCACCGGTTCGGGCCTCCAGTGGGTTTTACCCCACCTTCACCCTGCCCATGGGTAGCTCACCCGGCTTCGGGTCTATCGCACCTGACTCGCGCCCTATTCGGACTCGCTTTCGCTTCGGCTCCGCCTCTATCGGCTTAACCTCGCCAGATGCGATAACTCCCAGGCTCATTAATCAAAAGGCACATCGTCACCCTCGCGGGCTCCGACTTCTTGTAGGCATGCAGTTTCAGGTCTCTTTCACTCCCCTTCCGGGGGGCTTTTCACCTTTCCCTCACGGTACTGGTTGCGCTATCGGTCGGCAGGTAGTATTTAGCCTTGGAGGGTGGTCCCCCCTGATTCACGCGGGATTCCTCGAGTCCCGCGCTACTCGGGATCACAGTCACACCTACGCGTTGCATTTCGCCTACGGGACTGTCACCCTCTACGGTCAGCCTTCCCAGACTGTTCGGCTATACAACGCTTCAGTGCGGACTCAGCCTAACTGTGTCCCACAACCCCAGCTCGCGCTGGTTTAGGCTCCTCCCCTTTCGATCGCCTCTACTCAGGGAATCTCGTTTGATTTCTTCTCCTCCGGGTACTGAGATGTTTCACTTCCCCGGGTATCGCGCCTTTCGGCACATGGGCTCTCACCCATGCGGGTTTCCCCATTCGGGTATCCCGGGATCAACGCTCGCTTGCAGCTCCCCCGGGCTTTTCGCAGCTTGCCACGCCCTTCTTCGCCTCCTGCCGCCTAGGCATCCACTGCATGCCCTTTCTTCCTTCACCTTTCCCTATGCACTTTTCAATGACCCTTCCCCATTGGTGGAGACAAGGGGATTCGAACCCCTGACCCCCTGCTTGCAAAGCAGGTGCTCTCCCAGCTGAGCTATGTCCCCACCCATGGTGGGCTCGGGAGGAATCGAACCTCCGACCTCACGCTTATCAGGCGTGCGCTCTGACCATCTGAGCTACGAGCCCAATCACTCAAATCCGAATAGCAGCCACCACTTCTCCTTAGAAAGGAGGTGATCCAGGCGCACCTTCCGGTACACCTACCTTGTTACGACTTAGCCCCCCTCACCACGTTCACCCTCAACGGCGCCCCTAAAGGTCACCGTCTTCGGGTGCCCGCAACTCGGGTGGCTTGACGGGCGGTGTGTACAAGGCCCGGGAACGTATTCACCGCGGCGTGGCTGATCCGCGATTACTAGCAATTCCGGCTTCATGTGGGCGGGTTTCAGCCCACAATCTGAACTGGGGGATGGTTTGTGGGGTTTGCTCAGCATCGCTGCCTCGCCTCCCGCTGTCCATCCCATTGTAGCGCGTGTGTCGCCCAGAGCATAAGGGGCACGAGTATCTGACGTCATCCCCTCCTTCCTCCGGCTCGTCGCCGGCGGTCCTCTTAGAGTGCCCACCTTTCGTGCTGGCAACTAAGAGCAGGGGTTGCGCTCGTTGCGGGACTTAACCCAACACCTCACGGCACGAGCTGACGACGACCGTGCACCACCTGTGCTGGCTCCTTACCTTGCGGTAAGGTCCCTCACCTTTCGGCTCAGTACCACCAGCATGTCAAGCCCTGGTAAGGTTCTTGGCTTAGCTTCCAATTAAACCACACGCTCCACTGCTTGTGCGGGCCCCCGTCAATTCCTTTGAGTTTCACCCTTGCGGGCATACTCCCCAGGCGGCTCACTTAACGCGTTAGCTTCAGCACGGAGACCTTCGCCCCCACACCAAGTGAGCATCGTTTACGGCTAGGACTACCCGGGTATCTAATCCGGTTTGCTCCCCTAGCTTTCGTGCCTCAGCGTCGGTTACAGCCCAGCAGACCGACTTCTCCACCGGCGTTCCTGCTGATATCTACGGATTTCACCCCTACACCAGCAGTTCCGTCTGCCTCTGCTGCACCCAAGCCGTGCAGTTTCCAGCGCATACCCACAGTTGAGCCGTGGATTTTAACGCCAGACACACACGGCCGCCTACGCACCCTTTACGCCCAGTAATTCCGGGTAACGCTCGCCCCCTACGTATTACCGCGGCTGCTGGCACGTAGTTAGCCGGGGCTTATTCCTCAGGTACCATCAGCTTTTTTCCCTGAGAAAAGGAGTTTACACCCCGAAGGGCTTCGTCCTCCACGCGGCGTCGCTGGATCAGGCTTTCGCCCATTGTCCAAAATCCCCCACTGCTGCCTCCCGTAGGAGTAGGGCCCGTGTCTCAGTGCCCTTGTGGCCGGCCATCCTCTCAGACCGGCTACCCGTCGTCGGCTTGGTAGGCCGTTACCCTACCAACTACCTGATGGGCCGCAGGCCGCTCCCCTGGC
>NZ_FRDJ01000021.1 GCF_900143265.1 Fervidobacterium gondwanense DSM 13020
TTGGAAAAGAAAGGGAAGTAAGAATTTTTTGAAAAAATAAGAAAAAACGTATTTCAGGAGGCTAATCAAAAATATTTCTTTGAAGAGGAGGTTAATGCGGCTTCGGAGAGTATAAACAGCAGTTTGGAGATGTTCGTTCAGAATTTGGACAAGGCATCGGAATATTTGGGAAGTGTTGCAAAGAGCAGCGTTGAGTCGAGAACGGTTATGAAAGATACTTCGAACGCACTTGAGAAAACAAAAGAAAAAGGTGAGGAATTGTTAAGGTTGATAGGGGATTTGTCGAGCAAGAACGAGAAGATCGAAGATATGCTAAAAGGTATAACCAGCATAGCAGAGCAGACTAATTTGCTTGCACTGAATGCTGCGATAGAAGCTGCAAGAGCAGGCGAAGCAGGTAGAGGTTTTGCTGTCGTTGCCGATGAGATAAGGAAACTCGCAGAGCAGAGTAAGTCTTTTGTAGAGCAGGCAAAGGTTATGCTCAATAGCATTTTCGAGGATATTCAAAATATAAATTCAGATTATACGGGAACTTTGGAGAGTATAATGGAGAGTAGAGATAAGCTCAATGAGACACTTAAACATTATAGCGAGGTGAGTTCACAGATAGAGAGTATATACGAGATAATAAAGAATTTAACTGCAGAAGGTAAGAATGAGAAAAACAGCGTCGAAGACATAGTGAACGCAATAGGAGAGTTGGTAAAGTCTATGGAAGGAGTTGCGGGTGAAGTCGAGAAAGCAGATGTCAAGATAGAAGAAGTGAATCGAAAGATTGAGGAAATTAGAAATTCTATAGATAGCTCAACCGGAGATGTTGTAACTGGTATCGATAAGTTTAAAATTTCAAATTTATAACTCTATAATTACTTCACAAATTACCTCACAGCCACCAATAAGGTGGCTGTTTTTTTCATCTATTTTCTTAACAATTCTTAACATTCTAAAATCAAGGCTTAATTTTTGAATGAAATAATTAAGGCGAACTCTGTAAGGAAATTAATTCAATAGGAGGTGTCGGTATGGCAAGGTCAGTTTTAAGGAAGATATTAGGTTTGTTATTCTTGGTAGTTTTGTTCGCTTCTTCAGTAGTCTTTGCGAACAGCTTGGTTATAAAAGGTTCGAACACGATGCTCGAACTTTCACAGTTGTGGGTTGAAGAATTCGGTAAGATGTATCCAAATATCAAAGTAACGCTCGAGGGTGCAGGAAGTTCTACAGGAGTTGCGGCTCTTTTCAACGGTACAACAGATATAGCAAATTCAAGCAGATGGTTCAAAGATTCAGAAGTTCAGCAGATGTTCTCTCAGAAAAAGTGGTTCACACCAATTTTAATTGCTTGGGACGGAATTGCGGTTGTTGTTCACAAGGATTTACCAGTTAAGAACCTTACAATCCAGCAGATCAAGGATATCTATACAGGAAAAGTTACAAGATGGAATCAGATTGATCCAAACCTTCCAGCAAGAGATATAGTTGCATTCTCAAGAAACACAGCATCCGGTACGTTTGAAGTCTTCAAGGAAAAGGTTCTCCAAGATGAAAAGATGTCTCCAAGGGTTAGAATGCTTGAATCATCAATGGCAGAACTCGAAACAGTTGCAAAGACACCTTACTCAATAGCTTATTTCGGGGTTGGATATGTAGATAGTTCAGTTAAAGTTGTCTCGGTAAATGGTGTGCTTCCTTCAAAACAGAACATTCTCTCAGCTAAGTACCCACTCTCAAGACCACTCTTCATATTCGTTGATATTACAAAAGGTTGGCCAGAAGAAGGTCCAGTTGCAGAATACTTAAGATTCATTATGTCCAAGAAGGGTCAGGAATTAGTCGAAAAAGCAGGTTTTGTTGCAGCGCTTGGACAGTAATAGGGATAAACTGAGAAACTTTGGAACAACAGATAGAAACATAAAGAAAGCTTACTAGTGCGATAAGTCACACGCAAGTGTTAGAGATATTAGAAATATGAGATAGAAAGGGGATAAAAGTGAAGAGAGAACTCAGAGATAAAACCCGAAAGGCTTTGTTAGCGCTGACGTCAGCACTTGCGATATCGGTACTCTTTGGTGTGTATTTCTACCTAATCCGAGAATCGCTTCCTGCTATCCGCACCGTCGGTGCGGACCTCTTTTTGTCTGATCAATGGTACCCAGTCTGGGAACCAGGTGAGTACGGGATGCGTTCTTTAATATTGAATTCTCTTATTGTGACTGTCCTCGGTACAATTTTGGTACTACCAGTTTCTTACTTTATAGCCATCTACCTCCACGGTTTCGCATCTAAAAAGGAAAAGGCTGTTGTTCGAAGGTTCATTGAATACCTCTCCGGCGTGCCCTCAGTCGTCATCGCTTTTGTTTTTCTTACACACTTCAGTCCCCTGTTTGCCCAATTTGGTATCTATTCGCCACAAAATTTGTTACTCGCTCTTGCTGGATTGTTTTTCCTCACAATTCCAATCAGCACAGTTTTGATATTGGAATCCTTAGACAATGTTCCAAGAGAATTGGAAGAAGCGAGTGCAGCGCTCGGAGCGCTGCCATTCAAAACGTATGTCAGAGTCACATCCAAAGCCGCATTTCCAGGGATTCTAAACGCTGCGGTCCTTACGGCAAATAGGATAGTTGGAGAGACGATTGTCGTTCTCCTCCTTGGCGGTGGTGCTGCGATGGTGCCGCAAAAACTTACTGACCCGATGAAGACACTCACAGCAGCTATTGCAAGTGAAATGCCTGAGGCAGCTAGGTTTTCAACTCATTTCAGTGCTCTTTTCGTAGCTGGTTTGATACTGATTATTTTTTCGACCATCTTTGAGCTTATTTCCATCATGCTGCTGAGGAGGAGTAAGAGATGAAAAAGGTGCTGTCTAGTAAAAAACGAGGACTTGCAAAAAGCAATCTTGTAACTGCAAATGTTTTAAGAGTGTTGACATATACGATAGTTGTAATGATAGTGGTGCTATTCTTATTAGCTCTCGTTCCCGGATTAAAGTATTGGAGTTTGGAATTTTTCACTCAATTTCCAAGCAATCAGATGCGAGATGGCGGGATATTTCCGACGATACTCGGTTCTGCTATCTTAACAGTTGTCGCACTTGCAATAGCTGTCCCACTCGGAATATTGCTCGGTGTTGTGTTGTCTGAGTATAATCTCGGTTATATAAAGTTTGCGGTGACTATTTTGAGTGGTATTCCTTCTGTTGTGTACGGTCTGTTTGGTCTTGGGCTGTTCTGCATATTGATGAACATGCGCACGTCTATTCTGGCAGGTGGTCTGACTTTAGCGATAATGGTTATTCCGGTCATTTCTTCAGCCGTGTACGAAGTGATGAGGTCAATACCAAGAGAATTGAGGGAAGCGGCGTACGCTTTGGGTGCAAGAAAGAGTGAAGTTATATTTGATATGTTAATTCCAGCGGTGAAAAAGAGTATCTTAACAGTCTCGTTCGTAGGAGCTGGGCGCGTGATAGGAGAGACCGCACCTTTGATTCTCACTGCAGCGGTCTTCTACGCAACGCAGTTGCCAAGAAATCTCCTGTCCCCTGTTATGACTCTCCCAACGCACGTGTATTTCTTAACAGCTTCATACGGAAGTGGGGCTCGCTGGATGGCAGAAGGTGCGACTTCTGTGTTGATACTGCTCGTTATACTCGTTTACACAATAGCTTTTGCTTTTAGGAGGGAAAAGTGATGAAGGAAGTTTTTGGTGATTTTGTTATCGAGATCAAGAATTTTAATGCGTACTATGGAGAAAAGTTGGCAGTAAAAGATGCTAATTTGAAGATAATGAAGAATAAGATAACTGCGATCATGGGTCCGTCAGGATGTGGTAAATCGACACTTCTAAGGAGTATTAACAGGATAAACGACTTGATTCCTGAGTTCAAAGTGAGCGGGGAAATATTGTTCCATGACAGGAACATATACGATGAGGATGTTGATGTCTACGCATTGAGAAGAAGGATTGGAATGGTATTCCAAAAGCCAACGCCATTTCCGATGTCAATTTTCGAAAATATAGCATACGGTCTGAGACTTATAGGTGTTACGGATAAGAAAGAGATAAAGGAAAAAGTTAGGTGGTCTTTGGAAGTTTCAGCGCTTTGGGACGAAGTTAAGGACGATTTGGACAAGAGTGCTCTGAAGTTGTCAGGTGGTCAGCAGCAGAGGTTGTGTATAGCAAGAACTATCGCCGTTGAGCCGGAAGTGATACTATTTGATGAGCCGACAAGTGCACTCGATCCAATCGCAACACAGAAAATAGAATCGCTGATAGAAGAACTTGCAGAAAAGTTTACGATAGCTATTGTCACGCACAACATCGGGCAGGCTTCGAGAATTTCGGACTATACGGTCTTTATGTATAAAGGAGAGATAATAGAGCAAGGGTTAACTTCTTCGCTCTTAACAAATCCACAGCACGAATTAACTCAGCAGTTCTTAAGTGGTAAAATAGGATAAGAGTGTTCGGAGGATTATAGGAGGTGTGAGTATGAACAGCGAAAGGCACCATTTTGAAAAGGAATTCTCATTGCTGAGAGCAGAATTGTCAAAAATGGTCTCGCTTGTGATGGATACAATTGAGATGTCCTCATTTGCTTTCGAAAACTTGGATAGAAATTTGGCAAAAAAAGTAATTGAAATGGACGATGAGATAGACAATATAAACCGCGAGATAGAAGAGCTGGTATTGGATATCATCGCAAGGTTTAACCCGCTTGGAAAGGAATTGAGATACACAATCGCAGCGATGAAGCTTGCAAACAACCTCGAAAGAATAGGTGATCACGCGTGCAATTTTGCAGAGAGGACTCTCTGGATAATCGAGAATTTGCCAAACTTCAAACCTTCATTCCTTGTAAAAGAGATGTTCGGCAAAGTCATCGACATGCTCCAAAAAACTGTAACTGCGTTCTCAAGAAGGGATACGGAACTTGCAATAGAAACTTGGAAGATGGACGATGTAATAGACGAGCTCGACAGACGGATAACGAGCGAAGTCGAAGGGTTAGGAGCGCACGAGCTTGTTTTGAACGTTCTGTTTTCAAGAGACCTTGAGCGAGTTGCAGACCATTTAACAAATATATGTGAAGAAATCGTGTTTATAGAGACCGGAAGGGAGCTTAAAGAGTCACTATGACGGTGCTCGTTGTTGAAGATGAACGCGCTCTTGCTGAAAGTCTGGCAAGGCTTCTTCAAGGCGAAGGATTTGAAGTAAGTGTAGCGTATGGTATTAATGAAATGTACAAAAAGCTTGGAGAAATTTCTCCAAATTTGATAGTTCTTGACCTAATGCTTCCAGATGGGAATGCTTTGAACGAAATTCAGGATATAAAGTCGAATTTTCCGGAGATTGGAATTATAATTATATCAGCCAAGAATACGGATCTTGATAAAATCCTCGGCATAGAACTCGGGGCTGATGATTACGTAGGAAAGCCATTCAATCCAAGGGAAGTAGCGGCGCGTGTGAAGGCGTTTTTCAGAAGAACTCGGGGATTGAAAGAGGTCATAAAGTACGGTAAGTTGGAAATCTATCCAGATGATTATGTTGTTACTTACGATGGCGAACCTATTGAACTAACTACAAGGGAGTTCGAGATACTGAAATTGCTCGCCCAGAGGCCTGACAGAGTGTTTTCAAGAGAGCAGATTTTGGAAGAGCTGTGGAAGGATGAATTCGAAGTTTACGACAGGGTGGTTGATGTTCACATAAACAGCTTGAGGAAAAAGCTTGGCAAAAATTGGATTATCACTATTAGAGGCGTCGGTTATAAGTTCTCAAAGAAAGGGGATAAAGATTCTGAAGAATGAAATTATGTTCTTAAAGAGGGTTTTGGACAACGTCGATGAGTTGGTTTTCTTAATAGAAGGTACTAAAGTGAGTGAAATAAACAAGAAAGCTAAAGAATATTTTGGCGAATGCATCGGTGCGGATATATTCGATTTGTTGATCTTGGAAAAGGGGAACTTGCTGGTTGACGCGGTTCATGACGGTGAAGATAAAGATATTGTTGAATTTGAGGATAAAGTTTTTTCAAGCAAGAAAGGCGGATGGTTCTTCTTTCGAATTCGTTATTTGAAAGACGTCGGAGTTTTAATTTTGAAGGATAAAACGCAAGAAAAGTATCTTCACGACACGAAAATGAATATGTCGGTTTTGATTGCTCACGAGCTCAAGAATCCGATCGGAGTTATCAGCAGTGCTGTGTCTGAATTGATGGAAGAAGAAGATGATATTTCAAAGATAGAAATCCTTGCAAGAGTACAGAAGAATATAGAACGACTTTCAAGAATCATACAACAGATTGAGTATATAACGATGGCGCAGCTTGGTGTTTACACTCCGAAGGTTGAGAAGATCGATGTTAGAAAACTTGTTGACTTGGTTGTGGATGATCTGGAAGGATTGATAAACACAAAGAGAATAGAGGTTCTGAAAGAGATAAAAGTAGACTTTCTTACCGGTGATCAATTCATCCTGAGAACGATTCTGAGAAATCTACTGTCGAACGCAGTGAAGTACTCTTTCGAAAATTCAAAAGTTATTGTTGAGATCACGAAGGATTATTTGTCAGTACGCGATTTTGGTGTTGGTATTCCTGACGAAGAGCTTCCAAGGATATTTGAGCGCTTTTACAGAACTCCAACGGGTGTTCGAATGGCATCTGGATCAGGACTTGGTCTGGCCGTTGTGAAGCACCTTTCAAATTTGGCTGACTACAAGGTCGAAGTTGAGTCGCAGCATATGATTGGGACGAAGTTCACGGTTTATTTCAATAAGTAAACGATATAAAGGATTATATGGTGCTAATATGATAGAAAAAGCCACCTTCTCGGTGGCTTTTTATTCTTTTTCATCTTCTTTCTGTTCTTCAATAACTGCGGTAAGTTTTCTTGGAACCTTTTTGATTATGTAAAATTCCAATTCGTCGTTTTCCTTTATGTCGTCAAAGTTTTGGAATTTTATACCACATTCCTGCGGTGCGCTAACTTTGTTGACGTCTTGTTGGTAGTGTTTCAAGCTTTCAATCTTGCCTTCGAAAACGAGCGATCCATTTCTGTATATCCTTACGAATCCGCTCTTTTCTACGTAACCTTCGTACATTTGGACACCTGCGATGTTTCCGTATTTGTGTATCTTGAAGACTTTCTTTATCTCACCATAGCCTGTCTTCTCTTCTACCTCTTCTGGTTCAAGCATACCTTCGAGTGCAGCTTTCAAGTCTTCGAGGAGTTTGTATATAATCGTGTATGTCTTAATCTGCACACCTTCAGACTCTGCAAGCCTTGATGATTGAGAGTCTGCTTTTACTCTGAATCCAAGGATTATCGCTTCTGATGCGGATGCAAGCATGACGTCGCTTGAATTTATCGCACCGACTGCCGCATGCACAACATCGATGTCGATTTCGTTTGTTCTCATCTTTGCTATGGCATTCTGCAATGCCTGCAATGAACCAACCGTGTCCGCTTTGAGTATCAGTTTTACTTCCTTTTTCTCTTCTTCCTGCATCTTCTTGAGTATTTCTTCGAGTTTTATCTGGCGTTTCTTTCTGAGTTCTCTTGCTTCGAGCTCTTTGACTTTTTCAACTATTTCTACAGCTTTTTCTTTGGACTCAACGACGTAGATGATGCTGTGCGGATCAGGCAGCTCTTCGAAACCGACAATCATCACGGGTGTAGATGGCTCTGCTTGGTTTATCCTTTTACCTTTGTCATCTATTAGAGCTTTTACTTTTCCGAACGATTTTCCAGCAACTATGTAATCTCCGACTTTGAGTACGCCATCTTTAACAACGGCATTTGCGACTGGACCGTATCCTTTATCGAGTCTCGTTTCGATTATGACCGCTCTTGTTGGAGATTCAGGAATGCTTCTGATATCCTGCATCTCTGCGACAAGGAGTATCATTTCAAGGAGTGTATCCACGTTGATTCCATTCCTTGCCGAGATAGGAACAACTATCGTGTCTCCGCCCCAGTCTTCTGGAATGAGGTTGAGTTTTGTCACGAGGTCTTGTTTCGTAAGGTCTACATTTGCGTTTGGCTTGTCTATTTTGTTTATCGCTACAATTATAGGTACGTTTGCAGATTTTGCGTGGTTATACGCTTCAATTGTCTGAGGCATAACGCCGTCGTCTGCTGCAACAACGAGCACGACTATATCCGTTGCCTGAGCACCACGTGCGCGCATTTCTGTAAACACTTCGTGGCCCGGCGTGTCTATGAATGTTATCTTCTTACCATTCACCAGAACCTGATATGCACCTATACTTTGTGTAATTCCACCTTCTTCTTTTTCGGCTATTTTCGTTTTTCTGATGTAATCAAGTAATGTAGTCTTTCCGTGGTCAACGTGTCCCATGACAGTAACTACAGGAGGTCTGTTAACAAGTTTGCTCTTATCTTGATAGAGAATCTCGAATTGTCTTTTGAATTCATCGAGCGGATTTTCTAGTTTAACTTCCTCTTTTACCGTTTCTTCTTCGAATGTCAATCGGACATCATACATCTT
The DNA here is from genome assembly GCF_900143265.1 of Fervidobacterium gondwanense DSM 13020. NCBI lineage: Bacteria > Thermotogati > Thermotogota > Thermotogae > Thermotogales > Fervidobacteriaceae > Fervidobacterium > Fervidobacterium gondwanense. The sequence goes on from NZ_FRDJ01000021.1 coordinate 8,515, forward strand.
AGCGATCTTCTTCGCCAAAGAAATAGAAATTGCCTGACCGGGTCTGAGAACTTCACCTTTCATGAAGAAGTCCTGAATAATCCTATTCTGCGGAATTTTAATCTTCTCCGCAAATTTATCGAGCTTCAAATCGTCTTCTGTTATGTGAACAGGAGGCTTTTTTGCCTCCGCTTTTTCTTTTGCGGGCTCTTTTGCTTTGGTAACTATTATCTCTTCTTCCTCGTCAAGAGTTTCTTTGTATATATCAAGGAGTATATTCACTGTTTCTTCATCGATGTAGCTCATGTGACTCTTGACTTCAATGCCAAGCTCCTCCAACTCGTGGAGTAACTCTTTCGTGTCCATATCTAATTGTTTTGCTAATTCGTAAACCCTTAATCTTGCCAAAAAATCCACCTCCCGTAGAACTCAGATAATATTATAACACATTCTCCCGTGTTTATTCAATTCGTTTAACCAATTGAAAAAATCGTGTACCGAATCTTCAACTTTTATTAGTGAGTACGGGATTGTGGATTTCAACTTTTCGTTGGAGAACTTATAGTTCAGACGTATAGTGTGCAAAGCATATGGAACGAATTCCGCAGGGATCTTGAGAATGACGTTTGCGATAAGTGAAACATAGCTTAGAATATCTGCTGTTGTGTCATCGAGCACTTTGAATTCACGTGCGCCACAAAGTGCTGGAAGCTCCTCAAATCTGATATCGTGTCCTGATACTATGTATCTTTCCTTCGATATCTTCCCAGACTTTAGTGATTTGTACAATTTCACAATCGAATTGGCTACGTCTCTAACATCTACAAAATCAAAACTGCCTCTGACTGTGTATTTTAGCTTCCCACCTCTGTACTTTTTCATTACGCGAGAGAAGTAAGAATCTTTGTAATCGTACGGTCCAAATATGCCAGTTGGGAATACGATGAATCCATCAAGTCCATCTTTGAAACTCGATTCAACGAGCTTTGTCGCTAAAGCTTTTGACTTTGCATAGTCGTCGATCACGCGGTCTTCATCTACTGGAGTTTCCTCAGTAATAGTGCTTCCTTTTTCAATTTCTGCAAAAGCATGGACACTGCTCACATAAATTAAAGGTATCGATTTGCTCTTGGCATGTTCGATTATGTTCTTAGTGCCGTCAACGTTAACAGAGTACAATAATTTTCTTTTAGTCGGGGTTATCGCTATCAAAGAGGCTAGATGAAAAATGGCATCAATACCGTTAAGTGCATAAGAAAAGTCGTTGCGGACATCCCCGTAGAATATCTCTACAGGTAGCAACTGCAAAGATACCAAATTGTCCGTTGGATGGACTAAAATCCTGACTCTTTCGCCAGACTCTATCAATTTTCTAACGAGGACATTTCCAAGATGTCCCGTACCACCAGTGATAAGGACCATGCAAACCACCTCTGCACTTAGTGATTTCTGATTTCCATTTTCTTTGAAAATTCCGCAAGCATTTTGAATGATTCTGTTAGTTTTTTTAATTCTCCTTCATTCATAGACGAGACTACCTCATTCAACAAATTTCCAAAAGAACGCTTAAATTCGTTAAATATAGCCTTTCCTCTTGGGGTAAGGGTTAGGTAGGAATGTCTCCTGTCTTCGATATCCTGAACTGCTTGTATGATTCCTTTCTTTATTAGAAGTTTCGTAGCAACACTGACTGCTGATTTTGAAATGTGGAGCTTTTTAGAGAGGTTTGTGTTTGACACATCTTTTTGGTTATCCGAAATAGCGGTGAATAGGAAAACGTAAAGTTCAGTGGTGCTCATATCTTCAATTTCCTGAAATTCAGGAAGCAAACTCACCATGTTCGTGATTATGTTTAGTATGTCCGAAAGCACTTCTTCAACGCATAGCGCATTCCATAGCTTTTCGGGTTCGTGAATTGTTGATTTTTCAGCAGCCGAGATGTCAAAACTACTATTCAAGCTTTTGTTAACCACTATGTATCCTCCCTTCCAATTGATTAACGCACTTTTCATTCTTCATTATATTAGACTGTTAATTTATTAAATAGTTCAAAAGATAAACTAATTTTTTTAGTCAATTTGTGATAAACATTCGAAAATGGTAGGTTAAGTGCATTTAGAGGTAATTATTTGTGTAAACTTTTACATGCTTTGTTATGCGCGAGTATGTGGAATTATGCTAAGTTTAAGCTTATTTCACAAACGGTTTAGAATATATATACACTATGCACGAAGAATATTTCTTTTGTTTATTCGCACTTAGAGAGGAGGCTTCTTATGGCAACTAAGGGAAGGTGGCAGTGGGGTGAGGTTAACAAGTCCAATTTTTCTAAGATCCGCACGACTATCGAGAGTGCGTTTTATGGTAATAACGTTGAACTTTTGACCTCAAGGAGAGAAGCATACAAAAAAGCTATGAAGTCTCCCGGCACGATAGTGACAGATTTACCGGTGTACAAACCCGAACTCTTGAATCTTGATGAAGGCACGAAGATCTTACTTTTCAACGATGGCGCTGTTGTCGGAAGGTTTTCAGGCGCAAGGAAGATAATCGGTATGCCGAATGTTAATGAAGATGTACTTGCGGAAGTTGTGAGAGAAGCAGTATATGGAACAAGATTTAGAAAGATGCACCATGCAATAAGCTATACCGGACTTCACGAAGATTTCATGGTTAAGAACCATATACTTATACCAGAGGGCTTTGAGAATACTGTATACAATTGGCTTCTGAATTTTCAGGATTTAACACCTGAGTATTCTTTGATGTACGAAAGATCTAAGGTTTTAAACGAGCCTGACATATACATATTCACAGATCCGGATTGGACTCATCCGGACTTTCCCGGAGGGCTTGCGTTATTTGACCCGAAGAATAATTGTGCTGCGCTGCTTGGTTTGAGATATTTTGGGGAGTTCAAGAAAGGAACGCTCACACTCGGTTGGTCGGTTGGAAATAGACAATCGTATGTAGCTTGTCATGGTGGCTTGAAGAAGTATGAATTTGACAGTCGAAGGTACGTTGCTGCGTTTTTCGGATTGTCTGGCTCAGGAAAATCTACTCTCACACATTCAAAGCACAATGGAAAGTACAATATCACAGTTCTTCACGACGATGCTTTGGTAATTAATCTTGAAGATTTGTCCTCAATAGCACTCGAACCTTCCTATTTTGATAAGACATCCGATTATCCGCTGACAAGCGAGGATAATAAGTTCCTTTTAACCATACAGAACTGCGGAGCGACTGTTGACGAACACGGTCGAGTTGTTCCGGTAATGGAAGATATCCGAAACGGAAACGGAAGGGCAATCAAGTCAAGGTTATGGTCGCCAAATAGGGTGGATAAGATAGATGAGCCAGTGAATGCTATCTTCTGGATAATGAAAGACCCTGTTTTGCCACCGGTTGTGAAAATAGAAGATCCAATCCTTGCATCGACGATGGGTGCAACGCTTGCAACAAAGCGCACGTCAGCGGAAAGGCTGCTCCCCGGTGTTGATCCAGAAGCTTTAGTCTTTGAACCGTACGCCAATCCGTTTAGAACTTATCCGCTTTCGGAAGATTATGAGAAATTTAAGAAACTCTTTGAAAAAGGTGTGGAGTGCTATATCATAAACACTGGATTCTATTTGAACAAGAAGGTACCGAAAGAGGTGACTCTCGAAATTGTTGAGAACATTGTCGAAAAGAAATCGAACTTTATCGAGTGGTTCGGCGGTCTTAAGATTATGGAGATACCAGGATTCGAAGTCAAGACATCGGAGTATGAATACAGAGAACTTTTAAGGGTTTCGCTTGAAAAGAGGATAGAATTCATAAACCAAAAAGACGGCGAGAACCAGGGATACGACAGACTGCCAAGAGAATGTAGAGATGCAATAGAAAATCTGATAGCTTTGCTTTAATTTTAGAAAAAGATATAGTCGTTTAATAAATTTAAAAGTAACTAAACAGAAACACCTCCGTTATTGAAAATGATTTGGATAATATATATAATTAGATTGTGTCTAAAAACAAACACGATGTAGATAACAAGTTTATGAGGAGGTGTTTTTATGGGTTTGCCACTTATTGGAGAAAGGGCTCCTGAGTTTACAGCGAAGACAACGCATGGAGTTATAAACTTTCCAAAGGATTACGAAGGCAAATGGGTAGTGCTTTTCAGCCATCCGGCAGATTTCACACCAGTTTGTACAACGGAATTTGTTGCGTTCCAAAAGAGGTACGATGAGTTCAAAAAGCTCAACGCAGAGCTTATAGGTTTGAGTATCGACCAGGTGTTTTCACATATCAAGTGGGTGCAGTGGATTAAGGAAGTGCTCGGTGTTGAGATTAAGTTCCCAGTAATCGCAGACGATAGGGGACAGATAGCTGAACTCTTCGGTATGATTCACCCGGGAAAGGGTACAAACACTGTGAGGGCGGTATTCATAATCGATCCGAACGGTGTTCTTAGAGCGTCCCTGTATTATCCACAGGAGCTTGGAAGGAATATGGACGAAATACTGAGAATGATTAAGGGATTGCAAGTTAATGATCAGTACAAAGTTGCTCTTCCTGCAAACTGGCCGAACAACGAGCTTATCGGTGATGAAGTGATAATTCCACCTGCAAGCGACTGCGAAACGGCAGCAAAGAGGCTGCAAGAGTACAAGGGATTCGATTGGTGGTTCGTTCACAAGAAGCTTTAATAGATCAGATATCTAAACAAGAAGGCTCCGGTTGATCCGGAGCCTTATGTTTATTTCCTTACTTATTAAACTTTCTGCGTCTTCCAGATGTCTCTTACGTACTCTTCTATCGTTCTATCGCTTGAGAATTTTCCGCTTCTTGCGATGTTCAGCAGTGATTTTCTGTTCCATTCTTGTTTATTTAAGAACAGCTCCTCAATTTTTTTGTGCGCCTGTGCGTATGCATCGAAGTCCGCGAGTACAAAGTATTGATCTGGCATTGGTGCGTGTTTCCCATAAATTAATGTTTCGAATATGTCTTCGAAAAGTTCAGGTGTTTCCGGAGTAAAGTAACCCGTCCTGACCATGTCGAGTACTTTTCTTATTTTTTCGTTCTCGAGGTAAATACCGAACGGGTTGTACTTTCCTTTCCTTTTCGCTTCTTCTATCTCCTCAGCCTTTAGACCAAAGATAAGTATGTTATCTTCTCCAACTTCTTCAAGCATTTCGACGTTTGCACCATCTAACGTTCCAATTGTCAGTGCACCGTTGATCATGAATTTCATGTTTCCTGTACCGGATGCTTCCGTACCAGCTGTCGAGATCTGCTCGCTAATGTTTGCTGCAGGAATTATTATTTGAGCTGCTGATACGTTGTAATTTGGTATAAATACAACTTTGAGTTCCTTACTGACAATCGGATCATTGTTCACAACATTTGCAACGCTGTTTATGAGCTTGATTATGAGCTTTGCCATCCTGTAACCAGGTGCAGATTTACCCGCAAAGATAAATGTTCTTGGAACTTTCAAGTGTTTTCCTGCCCGTATTTCGTTGTAAAGGTGTATAACGTGGAGTATGTTGAGCAGCTGGCGCTTGTATTCGTGTATGCGCTTTACCTGTATGTCGAATAATGTATTTGGATCAATTACGATGTCGAGCTTTTCTTTCACGTATTTTGCAAGCCTTTCTTTGTTCCACATCTTAGCTTTGTCGAGCTTTTCTAAGAATTCGGGGTCATCTTGGAATATTTCAAGTTTCTTGAGCTCGTAAAGATCTGTGATCCAACCGTCGCCAATACTTTCTTTAATGAGCTTTGCAAGTGGTGGGTTGCATTCTAAAAGCCATCTTCTTTGCGTGACGCCGTTTGTCTTGTTGTTGAATTTCTCTGGGTACATTTCGTAGAAGTCTTTTAAAACTGTTTTCTTCAAGATTTCCGTATGCAGTTCAGAAACTCCGTTTATGGAGAATGAAGCGATGGAACAAAGATTCGCCATCCTTAATTTTTTGATATTCCCTTCTTCGAAGACAGACATGTTGATTATCTTGTGTAAGTCACCGTCGAATTTGTATGCAACCTCATTCAAGAATCTTGCGTTGATTTCTTCGATGATTTGATAATGTCTTGGGAGCATATTCTGGAACAGAGGTGCTTCCCATTTTTCAAGGGCTTCAGGCATTACTGTGTGGTTCGTGTAAGCGATTGTGTTCTTCACAATTTCCCATGCTTCTTCCCATGTATATCCTTCTTCGTCAAGGAGTATTCTCATCAGTTCAGGGATAGCCAAGGTTGGATGCGTGTCGTTCAGCTGTATAACTTCTGCGCTACTTAAATTGTACAGGTCGTTTCTGTACCTTCTTTTGTGCCTTCTGATTATATCTTGTATTGCCGCACTTACAAAGAAGTATTCCTGTTTGAGCCTCAGTTCGCGTCCTTGGAAGAATGCATCGTTCGGATAAAGAACTTTGCAGAGCGTTTCGGCAAGGTTTTTCTCGTACACCGCTTTTTCATAATTGCCTTTTTCAAATTCAGCAAAATTGAATTCGTTGAGTGCTTTGGGCTGCCAAAGTCTCAGTACCAAGACTATGTCGCTGTCGTATCCAGTTACGTATATATCATACGGAACGGCGAGGACATCGTATGTATCAACCCAGCGGAATCTGAGTCTTCCCTTTTCGTCTGTGTAAGCTTCGCTTCTACCGAAGAACTTAACTTTTACGCTTTCTTCAGGTTTTGGGAATTCCCAAGGGTAACCATTCTTCATCCAGTCATCGGGCACTTCCCTCTGAAATCCGTTCTCAATCTCTTGTTTAAACAGGCCGTATTGGTACCTTATCGTGTAACCGTACGAGAGATATCCAAGCGTTGCAAGGGAGTCTAAGAAACAAGCTGCAAGCCTTCCAAGTCCACCGTTCCCAAGTGCTGCGTCCTCTTCGAGTAATGCTATTTCGTCTAATGTCAGATCATATCTTGAAAGCAACTCTTTGATTTCGTCTTCAACTTGAAGATTGAGAATGTTATTGTAAAGTAGCCTGCCTATCAAAAACTCCATCGACAGGTAGTTAACGATTCTGAGCTCTCTTCTCTTCAGAATTTTTTCTTCGGTTTGTAACCATCTTTCTGCAATGATGTCCCGAACTGTGTTGGAAAGTGCAAAGAATTTTTGCATTATCGAAGAGTATTCAGGGGTTTCTGCCAAAGTATGTTTGAGGTGGTATTCAAATTGATTCTCGACGAAATCTTTCTTGTTGTTGGAGTTTACCTTAGAAATTGACTTAGACACTCTAATGCACCCCTTTGCTTATCTTGTTCCGTTGTTTTGGTTCAGAATTTGTTATCGAAACGGTTCCAAATATTAATTAATTTTAAAAAGCCAAGATAAAGTTTACAATAAAAAACATGAAAAGTCAATTACGGGTTTAAGCGGCCTTTTTCGGACTTATCTCTCGATTTTTCTCAATTTGGGGCGTCTATTTACTTCACATTGTCATACGAAGTAGTCGGTCAGTTCTGAGTGTATTTGTATTTCATATTCGTCGGGAATAAATTCCTTATCAAAGTACACTTCAAACAACCTTTCAAGTGCTGAATTTACAAGCTGGTTCAGTGAGTAGTCTTTTGTTAGTTCTTCATTTACAACGGCGTATACCTTTGACTGTTCAAGGATTACGACAGGTATCGGTTTTGACGTGTCCGATTCTAAGATTTCAGTATCGACTACATGCATTATCTTTTCAATAGCCATTGCCGATTGGTCATCTTTTGTCATCAACCATTCGATTGGCTCGTCTATCACAATTAAACCTGTTAGTTTTATCGTTGGGAAACCTTCCATAGGTGAGTAGAATTCAATTCTGAATTCACCGTAGAATTCATTGTTCATAGGCTTGAAGCTGAGTCTTGTTTCGTGCTTTGATAATTCATTCAGTATCTTTGAAAGTGCACTTTTCTCGCCTTTCTTGATATAAGTTACATTAACTCCGTCTAAGAATTTCATTATACTTCCTCTTCAAAGAAATATTTTTGATTAGCCTCCTGAAATACGTTTTTTCTTATTTTTTCAAAAAATTCTTACTTCCCTTTCTTTTCCAAAAGAGT
>NZ_FRDJ01000022.1 GCF_900143265.1 Fervidobacterium gondwanense DSM 13020
AGACATACGATCCTGTATACAAAGAATATTATCGCAAAAAGTACGCAGAAGCAACAACACACAAACACATGAGAGCGCTAATATTAACTGCAAGGAAATTAGTAAATTTAGTGTATTATTTACTAAAGAACAACGTACCGTATGTACCGATGAAATAGGTAAAAAGAACGAAATCAAGTATGTGAAGAATGAAAGTGAAATATTAAGTTATTGAAAGTCAAAGTGTTGACTAGGTTTTTTATTTTTCTATTTTTTCTCCTCTTGACTTATTACCGGAAATCTCAAAAAACCATTTAAGAACCTTTTAGAATCCAAAACCGACGTTTAACAAAAGATACTTATAACCGGTTTCCTCAAACCTTGCTGATATCCTCCCATCTGCAGCACCAAGTTTAGTTACTACATACGGTTGCAAAACAAATTTTCCGTTGCTAAAATCATAGTTTCCTGTAGCTCCAAATTTGTAAGCTTGGAACTTATAATAAATATCACCATATAACTTGACTTTGTCAAATTCAGTTGCGTCAACTTCTGCCAATCCACCGAGATCTCCAACTTGACCGTCAAGACCAATTAACAATCCCGTGATTGAAGCCGTACTAAAACTGTACCCAACTGCAAGGTACAAGTTAAATGGAGAAATCCTATACGCAAGCCTTGCACCAACGGCAGTCTGCGTACCGTCTATCTTTCCAGTTACGTTGGCATTAATTTTTACAGGTCCAACCGAAGTCTTGGCCAAGACGACGTAGCTCAACGGTGAAGTAAGTGTAGATTGAAAATCTGTTCCGGCTTCAATCATAAGACCGGGAATACCATATATTAGAGAAAACACGCTCTTATACCAAAGTATTCCTACGCCGTTCTTAGCCCATTTCAGAGAACCTGCATTTCCTAAGAAACCATCGTAATCCGCAATGTTTCTATAACCAAAGAAAGCTGTTAAATTGTCATTCACTTTCCAAGGTACAAAAAGCTCGTTAACATAGATACTTGTAAAATTGGGTGATGTGTATTTCATATCGACAACCATAACAGGACCGTTTGCAGTAACAACTAAATAAGCAGCATTGTCACCTACGAAAGCATTAGACGTTCCGAGCGTAAAATCGGGATTAACCCGATAATTGAATTCAACTCTACCGGTTATTTGAACGCTTCCAGAAAATAGTAACGTACCGAGTAGCGAAAATACAAGAATGATCATAAATGAAGCTCTGTTCTTGAACAATTCTAACATTGGTACAGTCACCCTCCTTAAGCTTATTAATTCAAACCTGAGTAGCACTCGACGTGCTACCCAGGAATTCTAACATACGAATTCTGCGTTCCTATTTTTTCGGAAGTACTCCAACGTCGTCGAAATAAACTGTGGTTGGCTTTTCTTTACCAAGCTCGATGCTGAAGGTTACAACTGGATCCCCATCTTCTGGGTGGGTATATTCAAACTGGAAGGTTTGCCATTCTGTTGTTAGGTTAACCGTTTGAGCAAAGTAAACACCATATGGAGCACCTGTTTGAACAAGCTTGACACTTATTGGTCTTGGGTCATCCGCTTTTGCTTTGAATGTGATCGTGTAGCTATGTCCTCTTCTCACTTTGATCCACTGGTTGAACTGCAAGTGCCACGTTTCGAAACCAGTATCATCAAGTTTGATAAATCCGTAGCCATCAACAACACCATAAGTTGCGACTTTTGCACTGCTTATGCCGTACTGACCTGCTTGCCAAATCCACCATTCTGATGGCATACTACCTTGATCGTTTACTATCTTGTATCCAAAATCTCCGTTATTTACTAAATTATCTGGTTCTTCCTCATCTTCTAGAAGATCAAAGTCAAGCGTTTCCAATTCTACTTCCTCTTCCAATGCCTCAGGTGGAATTTCTGACTTGTCTATTGGTTTAATTATTACATCAGCAAAGTAAATCGTTGTTGGATCAAGCTTACCAAGCTCGAAACCGAAGTTGACAGTTTCATCTGATCTTTCTTTGTGGATATAATAGAATTCGTATGTTTTCCATTCCGTTGTCAGCTCAACGGTCTTTGCAAAGTAATTAGACCATGGATCATGATTCTGGAGAACCTTGACATTGATTGTTCTTGGTTTATCTGCCTTTGCCCTGAACGAAATGTAATAAGCTTGTTTTGGTGTGAGCTTAACCCACTGATTGAACTGGACGTGCCAGGTGTCAGAGCCGGAATCAGCAATTTTTATAAAAGCATAGTTGTCTCGTACACCGTAGTTTTCTACTTTTGCACTACCGACTCCGTACTTTCCGCCTTCCCAAATCCACCATTCGAATGGTGCGTTTGTTTGATCATTCTTGATGTTGGATCTGAAATTCCAGTTATTCAATAAACTAACCCCAACTGCACTTTCGGTTGCCTGCTGTTGAACTGTTGTTGCTACAGCTTCAACTTTTTCTTGGAATTGACAGGAAAATAGGAAAAGACCTGTCAGACTTATAATAAGAAATTTAAAGATGGTTTTCATAGTCCCTACCTTCTTCCTTTTCAATTTACAAGTGGGCTTTAGTTAGCAGTTTCTTCTAAAACTTTCACTTGAAGTTCAACATCTGGAACATGCGCAAATTCTAACGAAAGTTTCAACCACTTGTCGACACCTTTATCTCGTGTAAATTGTAATGTTACTTCGGTTCCTTCGGTAGTTACTGGAATATCCCGTGAAGTATTGTATGCCCAATCTTGCCATGGTTCGCTTCCAAAATATGCTTTTATTTGAGCATCTTTGTTTCCTTTGAGCCAGAGTTTTATTGTGAAGTCTGTTTTCGTCTTGTCGTAAAATCTAACAAGTTGTGCTTCGTAAGTTCTTGGGCCCCAGGGTTCCGAACCACATACAAGTGATGTTCTTGTTGCGACAACTGTTCCATCAGCTTTTATGATGGGATCCGCTATAAAATAGTCACCTGTTTTAAAGAAATACCATGTGCCAGTTTTATAATAACTTAGCGCGTCTTCACGTTTACTGTCAAAAAACTCAAGACTTGTAGCCGCTGGCGTGCCTCCGTTTCCTGGTTCTTGTGGTTTTGGCACACATGCCGAAAATGCAAAGAGAATAGCGATAACCGCCGTAACAACTAAGAACACTCTTTTCATACCCATACGCCTCCTTCTGTCTTTTTAGGTTTTCCACCCGTTTTTGCACCTGTAAGAACAAACTCACAAAACATGTTCAAAATGCTTAATAGTATAAGACCATAGTTGCACGATGAAACAAATTGAAAATTTCTCAAATTTTGTTACATTATAGATTTGAAACTTGTTACATACAAAACCTGTTTTAGCTTAAACAAAGTGCCTATTTTGTGCTGAGCGTTTAGAAACGATTAAATGAAAAAGGACCTGTGATTTTTCACAGGTCCCCTTGTTTCTAAAAGATGACACTATTTTCCTTCAACCTGTTTTCTGATCTCCGGGAATTTCTTTTCCACTTCAGTTAACTTCTTAGAAAAGTCGCTCCAAGCGTCTTTTATAATCTTGTTCGCCTTTTCTTGCGTTTCAACTGCTACGGTTTCAGTTTGTACTTCGCCTCTTCTCACTTTCTCGCTTACTGGGAATATAACGTCCCATGTTGCTTGATCCCAGCCAGGAACAGTTTTCCACATATCAACACGCACAGCCTTGTCGAGGTTCTTGAGCATCCACTTAACACCATTTGGGATTTTCAGTGAATCAAAGTATTTAATCACATCTGGGTGCATCGTCGCTGGAACGAACCAATCGATGAGCCTTCCGTTTTCTTCACCATTTGCTACGTCTATCTTCAATCTTGCGACAACTCCACGTGGGTCGTATGTCAGGAATCTCAAGAATGCGAATGCCTCTTTCGGATACTTCGTTGTCGATGTCATAAATGCGTAGTTCACGTGAACTGGTATTCTCTGCCCAACTTGTGGTTCAAATGGCATAGGATAATAGTCAAGATTCCACGGAAGAGTTCTTACCCAGCTCCAGTCCCAAGTACCGTGAAGTCCCATTAAAACCTTTGATTCTCTGAATGCATCTGCATCTTTTCCAAACTTCTTCTGATAATCGTCGAGTTCCCCTTTGTTTCTCAGCTCGTCATTTTTCAGGTCGTCTGAAACAAGTCCTGGAACACCTTTGAGTTCTTTTTGCAGTTTAATTGCTGGCAACCAACCACCTGTAGCGAGTTCAAATTCCCATTTCTTTGGATTGAATCCCCAGAATGTTGTGTCCTTGCTAAGGACAGCTGCTTCTACATTATCAAAATCCCAGAGGTGGTTTATACCCGAATACTCTCGAGTCGTTGCTTTTCTCAGGTACGTTTTGAATATATTGACTGTAAACGCTTCGTACTTTGGCGCCTGCAAGTTCAGTTTCTTCAACAGGTCTAAGTTCATGACGATACCCTGGAAGTGGAGCCTTTCAGGAAGTGCGTAAGTCTTTCCGTTGTACACGAAAGACTGTCTAAGAGCTAACGGCATATGTTTTAGATCAGCATCGTTCTTCAAAAATTCATCAATAGGGTATATCCATCCTTGAGAGACAGGATACGGAAGTGCTTCCCATGACTGGACTACAACATCCGGAAGTAGTTGCTTCGCTGATACACGAGCTGTTAAAAACCCATTGACATCAGGTTCATTGACAACCAGAACAACTTCAATATCAGGATAGTACTTGTTGAATTCTGAAACAATCTTTTTGTACTTTTCCACATCCCAGCTCCAAACTGACGCAGTTATCGTTACCTTTGCAAAGACACTGAGTGAGAAAACTACCAATAATCCAAGTAACAACAGCCTTGTAACATGTCTTCTCATCTTTAAACACCTCCTGTTTTGTGGTGCGCCACACCAGAAATTATCGCCAAACAACCGTCGCAGAACCGTACGATGGTAACACGATTTCAAAAATTTCTTCTTCCTGCTCAATTACACTCACTTTCTTATTTGTCTGAGTTCTATTTGATATTATTAAAACTCTTGTTCCATCAGGATTTTCGAAAGCAACGGTTTCTAATTTGTCCAGATAAGTATACGAATCTATCCTGTAGGCTCCGGGTAAAACGAACTTACTTATGTGTCCCAATGTATAGTAATCGAGATTGTATTTGACTTCACCTGTTTTCTGATTTATCTCTATAAGCCCCCTACATGTGCTATTTGAGAGAATTGTAGGTCCTCTTTTCTCATCGAGTGCTATGTTCCACCAAACTACTGTCTTCGACCAGTTTCGAGGTATTCTAATGACATGCATCATTTGATCCATATACGCGTTGAAGAAAGCGGGCACCCAATCACCACCAGAACCTTCCGTGAACCAGATTTCTTTGTCAGGAAACATCTCTTTTATCTTTGTCATAGCTTCGTGCTTCCCGCCATAAAAGTGCCAAGCAGATCCAGCAACGTACTTAGACGCTTTCTCATCAGAAAGGACATACGCAGCATAAGTTGTGTTGTCCCAGTTGTGATCATAAGTCAAAATCTTGGTCTTTATACCTTCCTTCTCAAAAACTGGTCCAAGATAGTCGCCTATAAAGTCTGCTTGTTCTACCCAGTCCATTTTCATACCAGGATATTCTTTCGGAACGTATAGTGGCTCGTTCTGAACTGTTATTGCGTATATGGGTATTCCTTCTGATTCGTATGCCTTTATGAATTTCACAAAATACTGTGCGTAAACGTCGTAGTACCTTCTGAGTAGCGAACCGCCTATCATGCTGCCTGTTGTCTTCATCCAACCTGGTGCACTCCACGGCGAAGCCATTATTTTGAGCTGGGGATTCATTTTCAAAGCCTCTTTTAAAAGTGGAATTATGTATTTTCTATCGTGGTCTATAGAGAAGTGTTTCAGTTCCCTATCTTCTTTTACTCCTTCCGGTAGATCATCGTAGCTGTATATTTTTGTGGTGTAGTCAGTAGCTCCCATGGGTTGTCTTAGAAACGATATGCCTATTCCTTTTTCTCTGTCAAATAGTTTTTCCATAACCTCTCTGCGTTTTTCATCTGATAATTTGTGATACACTAAATATGCTGACGCGTCCGTAAAAGAAGCGCCGAATCCATCCATGATTTGGTATTTCTTATCAGGATTTACAACAATCTTGAATTCTTCGCGATATGCTAAATCTCCGAGTTCATCAATTCTTACTTCATCAAGCAGATGCCTCTGATCCGATGTTGTAAGCCATATCCTGATTTTTTGCATCCCTTTCACTCCTTTTGTTTGTTGTGCACTCTGGTTTGAAGTTAGGACAATCACTATAGATATTAATAAAAAGAGGAGAAGAATTTTTACCTTTCCCAAGCGTAAAATTTCAAAAATGCCTGGCATAAACAACCTCCAAAATTAAAATTATTCTAATTAACCCAATTCTATTATTGAAACATGTTACACGAAGAATAGAAAGAGTAACATTTTTCAGTCAATGATTTGTGTAAAAAGTAAAAAAAGTCACCCGCAGGTGACTTTAGTTATATTTTCTCTATTTATCTTCTAATTAATACTTTCTCAATCTACTTCTTCCATGTCTTCGATTGTTTCAAACTCGAAGATTATTTCATCACCGCTTTCTAAAGGTTCGGTAAAGCCCACTTTTTCCCCGTTTTTCAAGAGGTTATAGCTTTTCACTTTCTTGATGTCGAAGTTAAAAAGTTTTAGTATATCAGCAACTATAAAGCCTTGTTCATCCGGTATCTGAGTCTTTATCTTATCACCGTCTCTGATTTCATACTCTGGAGAAACAAGCTGGTCGTTCACCAAAACAATCACGCCTTCTTTTGTTAGTACAGTCGGTTGTCCGTTTATTTTTATGACTACACTTATCTTTTCCATTTCTGGTAAATCTTTAACCTTTGGATAATTTAGTACAAGTGCATATTTCAATTCTTCACCCAATTCTACACTGTTCTCATCGCGTAATTCTAACTCATCTTTAAATATCTTAACTTCTCCAGCGGTAAATTCTCTGTACGCACCATTCACTGAATACTCGATTTTGATCAAGTCCTGTGCCAAGAATTCTCTTATTTCCTTGACTTTAACGCTTTCGTATTTTATAACGTCGCCGTCGTTCAGTGGAATATTCTGGATAATATCGTTGCCATTGACCTTTACGCGTGGATAATATTCAATTATCTCGTCACTTTCTAAAGACCTAAGCCTAATCGGCTTAATTATCTCATATAGCATTGGATTTGCGTCTTCACCATCAGCAGCTTCGCCAACCTCTATAACATCAGCGTGTTTGACTACATCTCTTAACGTTGCTTCTCGTCCGTTGACTTTAACCGGTGCCGGTTTTGGCATTTTACCTTTAATTACAACCGGTTCGCCGTTAACTTCAACAACCACAGATTTTCCAGGCTTTCCAAGCAAACTGTGAATATCTTTTCCAGCTTGTGCCAAGACTTCCCAAACTGTGTAACTTCCCTTAAAGCCGATTAGCTGTATCCGCTCTTCGTTCACAGTCACGTGTTCAAACACGCTCCCGGTCTTCGTGAGTGCTGTGTATCCAATACCAAGCGGCGTAACGAATTCGCTTCCTATGATTTGGCCGGTACGGTCGATAAAGTCAAGGTTCTTTGCCATTTTGAGCGAGACATATTCTTCATCTATACCCAAATGCTTCGCAAGAAATTGCGTGTAAGTGGGAACCTTTGCTCCACCACCAACGACCATTACTACTTGCGGCTTTTCGCCGTTGAGTTCAATTATCTCTTCGGCAACTTTTTTAGTCATCATCTCTACAACTGGCTCAATTGCTTTGATAACATCACTTACTCTTATCTCTTTTTCCTTATCTAATATATTTTTGACCCTGAGAACCTCATTTTTCTCTAAGTTCCTTTTCACATATTCTGCTGTTGAAAAGTCGAGCAAAAAGGTTTTTGTGATAGCTTCTGTCAGCTCATCACCAGCGATTGGTACCATACCATACGCTACGATAGTTCCGTCTTTGGATATCGCAATATCACTCGTCCCAGCACCAACATCTACAAGTGCGATGTTGAGAATTCTCAAATCTTCTGGTACGGTAACATTAACAGCGGCTATAGGTTCCAATGTAAGATGGGTTATCGTCAAATTGACTTTTTTTAAGACTGAAAGCATAGCTTCGACAACATGGCTTGGTAAAAACGTGGCAACTACTTTTATTGTGACATTATCTCCTCTCAACCCTTCGAGTTTCTTGAACCACATCCCATCAAGTTCGTACCTAATAACAGAGTATCCAACACAGTACATGTTAGGTTCAACGTTCTCCATAGTGTTTGCAACAGCTTCAAGCTCTATCTTTGTTATTATGTCACTCGTGAGTTCCCCCAAATCAGCGATGTTCATCGTTGCTTCGCCGAAATATGTTTTTAGAAACCTACCAGCAAGTGCAACGGCAACTTTATCAAGCTTGACGTTGTTTCTATTTTCGAGTTCTTCTTTAACAATCTTCACCGCTTTCGCAACTTTTTCAACATCATGGATTTGACCGTCAAGCATAGCTCTGTGCTCATGTTCTCTGAGTACTACATCGTGGACTATCATCTTTCCATCTTCGTCCATATCGACAAGCAAACCTGCGATTTTTCGAGTCCCTATGTCAAGTGCAAAGATCATATATATCGCCCTCCAAATATTCTTTTTGATTATATCTCTACAACAGTGACACCAACACCACCTTCGTCTGGTCTACCAAATCTGTAATTTTTAATTCTCTTGTCATGGCGTAGGTGATTCCATATTCCGGTGGCAAGCTTACCTGTACCTTTTCCGTGGATTATGTAGCCCATCGTAAAATCAGACATAAGGAGCTGGTCGATGAATTCGTCTATTTTCTCAACAGCTTCTTCAACAGTCATTCCTCTGACATCTATTTCGTTACTTGTTAGGCTCGGACCAAAAACTCTGTGCTTTGTTGTATGAGGATGACTCGGTTTTTGGGTTAGTTCTGCTGATTCTTTGGTTCCTACTTTCACCAACTTCTCTGGTTTGATTTCGATTTTCAAACCATTGAAATCAACGACGGCTTTGTTTCCTTTAAATTCTACGACTTTTCCCAAAGCTGTACCGTCAAACAATCTTACTGTATCACCAACGCTTATCGTCCTCTCTTCCTGAGAAACTACTGTTTCGTACATAACCTTCTCGATTTTTTCTTGTACGTTTTCAAGGTGTTTGACTTCACTTTCAATTTCTTTGAGTCTCTTCCTTATAAGCTGCTCACTTTCTGTATTCTTGCTCTGAAGTGTTATTTGTAAATCTCGCTTCGCTTTTTGGATATCTTTGTAGACCTCTCTCAGTTCTTTATCGAATTCTTCCATTTTCTTAACTTTCAACAATTTGTACTTTTCCTCAAATTCCCTCTTTTGTCTGGTATAATCCCTGAGCGTCTGTTCAAGCTCTCTTTTGCGGAACTCGAGTTCGCTTATCTGTTTGTTCAAACTCTTGATCAATTCCTCAATTTTCACATGTTCTTCATCAAGGTGTTTTCTTGCTCTTTCAAGTATTCCATCTGGTAAACCGTATTTCTTCGAGATCTCGAAAGCATGAGAAGCTCCAGGTATGTTCATTAAAACTCTATATTTAGGTGACAGAGTCTCCGGATCGAATTCCATCGATGCTGTGACGAGTCTATCGTGGGACATCGAGTATAATTTTACTGGCGTTAAGTGGGTAGTCACAACAAACTTGATCCTTCTGGCTACGAGTTCTTCGATTATTCCGAGTGCTATCGCACTTCCTTCGTACGGATCAGTACCTGAGCCAAGTTCATCTATCAGTACCAATGAGTTATCATCAGCCAACTCGAGAGCTCTCACTATGTTCACGATATGGCCTGAAAAGGTACTAAGGTTTTCCAAAATGCTCTGACTATCGCCAATGTCAACGTAGATATCTAACAGCGGTATGCGACTACTCTCGCCAGCCAATATTGGAAAACCACTTCTCACTAAAATTATGGAAACGGCTATTGTCTTGAGCAGCACCGTCTTTCCACCAGTGTTTGGACCTGTAACCACAATACCAAGTTTGTCCGCTGGAAGTTCTATATCTACAGGAACTACTTTGTCTGGATGTATTAAGGGATGCCGTGCTCTCGAAAGTTTTAAGTACTTGCCTTCAGGAATTACTATGGAAGCATTCTTTTCAATCACATATCTGACTTTTGCAAACAAACCATCGAGTCGTTTCAAAACATTTATATCAGACTTTATTTGAGAAAGCCTGTCGAATATCTTAGAAGTCAGTTCTCTCAGTATCCGAGCAATTTCTTTAGCTTCTTCTTCTGAAAGAATACGAATTTTATCGTTCATCGGTATTATTTCTTCCGGTTCAATGTAGACCGTTGAACCGGAGGAAGATAGTCCGTGAACGATACCTTTCAATTTCCCTCTTTCATTTGCTTTGACAGGTAAGACGTACCTTTCGTTCTTTATGGTGTAGCTAAGCTCTTGCAAGACATTCTGATTGTGTGCAATGAATCTTTCAAGTTTATGCCTTATGTCTCTCAGTGTTTCGTTGTACTCGTTCCTGATTTTTTTCAAAAGTACCGAAGCATTGTCTTTCACTTTCCCGTTATCGTCTATTACGCTTCTTATAGCATTTATTATCTCGTCGTAATTCCCGAGCTTTGATACGAACGATAGCACTGTGGCTTGTGAATTTAGTATACGCTGATTTTTAAAACTTTCCCTTAACGTTTTTATTCCGGAGAGAAATTTGAGAATGGCAAGGAAGTCCTCACCTTCGATCAGCAAACCAGATTCTACTTTTTGCAAGATGGGTCTTACATCTATAAAAGCATCGGACGTTGGGTATCCTTCAACTCTGACAAAGTCACAAAGTTCAGAAACATATGTCAATTCCTGAATAACATCAACATTGTATGGATTAAGACTTTCAAGATACTCTTTTCCAAGAGACGAATAACAATAATACTTGTAAGTATTTAAAACTTCTGGATAATCTATTTTTTCTTTAATATATTCTAAGTAACTAACTTTTGATTCCACAAGAATTTTCTCGCTGAATTCCTCCATTTCCTCTCCTCCAATTCCGTGCCTTTATTCTAAAACGTATACATTCCCATAGATTTTTCTTGCATCAATATAAAACTCAGAATTGTGCTTTTTACTCAACACGAACAAAACTCTGCGGCTGACTTTTGGTAGGTCTACATACCCGTCCGTGAATATTATTATACCCTCACTCCTGAATCTCGTTTCGGCGATATCTACAGCTGGTTGCAGATCAGTTTCGCCACCACCGTACACTTCAAAGCTCTTCCACCCACCTGGTTTGTAATCCCCGATGAACGTAACTGATTTGTCAATTTGTATAAGTTTTAAAGGTACTTCTTGTCTTGCAATGGCATCTATCTCACTTACGAATTGATTCATCTCCTCTTCTATGATACTGCCACTCGTATCTATTATCACACAGATCCTCGGTAGATAAGTATATCTCCAACCCGGCTGGTCATCATACCTTCTGTTCGGTCTTAATGGTGTTGAGTATTTTTCACCTCTCTGAGAGAGTCCAACAAACTTCCTTATCGCTGTTTCCCAGTTGATTACTGGCTTTTTCAAGTGTAGTTCTATGTTCTGCCTTACACCAGAAGGAAGTTCACCACCAAAGAGATTAAAAGCTTTACCAATTTTCTGCTCGGTAACCTCCAATAGCATTTCAACAGGGAGATCACTTTCCATCTTGTGTGAATCGGGTAACCTCTCAGCAATCGTCTCTATATCATATCTTCCACGCTTCAGGAATTGGTCAACTATGTAATCGTGATATTCCTCGGCCGTTTTGTTAAGCATATCAATAGGAGGACCTACAAATATCAAATCGTTATCAGTACCGTGACCTTCTTCAATCAAAACGTTTAAAGGTATGCTGAACGCATCAAGTTGAGGGATGAATTGATTAATCGCTGCATCCTTAGCTATGTCCCACACCGCTTTATCGCGTTTATCTTTCGGGTGTATCAAATAGTGCCTGTTTATAATGTGCATAAGCTCGTGGAGTATTAAACCTTCTACCATTATGTCGCTTTTTGTTGCCACGCTGACTGGGTTGTATACAAACAACACATCACCATTCTTTGTGATACTTATAGATATGTTTTTCACATTTCCCTCAATGAATTGACTACCCATAAGTATATATGCATAAAATGCGTTCGACTTTATTAGATTATCTATTGCCTTCTTTAATCTTTCTTGCACACGATAACCTCCGAATTTTTCAGAATTTCACTGAGAATCTCCCCTCTATGTATCCTCCATCCTGTCCAGTGATAAAAGTAGATCTGTAAGGCAACCACCTAACAGGTAAAGAATAACCTATTCCTAAGGAATAACTGCTTTGAACATACGAGATCTTGAAATCGAGTATAGATCTAAATATATTTTCTGTATACACTGTCGGAACATTAACATTAAAAGCCGGGTCGTAGTACAAGTAGAACATAGAATACGATGCAAATATATTAATCATAATTGTGTCATATTTAGCTGAAAAGTTTATTCCCACGTTCATTCTGCCGGTTTCAGTTGCTTGTTGCGATTCTACATATTTTGTTGACAGTTCAAAAGGTACGCCTATCGAAAATCCGTAAAATTGAAGAATGGGTGCCAGTTTGAAAGAATAAGTTGAGAATTGGAAATCGTATCCACCCTGAGTATTAACAGATAATATTCCATTCGCATCAATTGGTATCTTAAAACCTATCTCACTATACGGAAAACCCAGTGTGTAATATAGTAGTCCATGTGTGCCTGAGAGCCCAAACCCATACTTTGTGTTAAAGTAAAACTCTTGAGCGAGCATAAATCCAGAAAAGGTAAGCAATATTAAGAAAATGGATAAAATCTTCTTCACAAAACCCCCTCCTAAATATCCTAATATCACTTGTACTTAAAAATCCATTAAGATTATATCACAAGGCCCGAAATCGTTCAAAAAACAAAAACCCTGGAGGTGTGAACCCCCAGGGACTATCGCTATTTTTTGTCTATAGAATCCTTTATCTAATAAAAAAGCTTAATATAGCGGGCAATATTAGGTAAATGGAAAAGTATCTTAGATGAGCTGATATCGTAAGTTGCTTTACAACAAGCAGAGCCACAATACCGGCAACAAAAGCTCCACCAAATCCAGAAAATGTAGCTGCATTCAAAACAACGTCTTTAAGTTCAAACAATCCTGCTGCAAGTGTTATCGGAAGACTTAGAAGGAAAGAAAATTTAAACGCATCTGCCCTGTTAAGACCTACTAATAAGGCACCTACTAATGTAATACCGCTTCTTGAAATACCTGGTAATACTGCTACAGCTTGAAAAAGTCCTATGAGCAGAGCATCCAAAAATGATAGCTCGTTAAGTGATTTCCTTCCAGATGCAGCATCTGAAAACCACAAAAAGGCTGCAGTAATCAAGAAAAATATCCCAATAACCCACTGTGACGAGAAAATATTTTCGATTTTCTTTTCAAAAAACAAGCCTACTAAACCGGCTGGAATGGTAGCAACGATGAGTTTAAAAACTAAGTTCCATATTTCTTTATCAAGCTTGAACATGCCGTAAAGAATACTCCAAACATCTTTCCAGAGAAAAATTAGAACCACTAAGAAAGTTGCGAGGTGCAGAAAGGCAAATAAAGATAAATTAGATTGAAGTCCGAAAAGTTTCGAAAAAAGTCCCAAATGTCCTGAGCTTGACACTGGTAGAAACTCTGTAAGTCCTTGTACAACTCCGAGGAAGAAATCTTTCACCTTTTTCGCTCCTTTCACATTATATAGAGGTATTATTTGTACAGATCAAAAATAATACCGTTAATCTCTCCAACTTTCTCTGCCATTTTTAGTGTATCTTTTTCTGCCTGCATGAGTAGGCTCGTCAGCTGTTCAAGCCTTTCGTCAATTTGCTCAGCAATTATGTGTAATCTCGGCTGAGATAATGAATAGTCATATTTACCAGCTAATTTATACAGGTTCTTCTCTACATATTTTAGAATATTTTTTATGCGTTCTTTGTATTTCTTCAAATTCTCAGGTGTTGGCGAACGGACAAAGTCGTTACCCGCTTCAACAACTTCACTTACCATCTCTTCGATGGTCTTTTTGATTGCCTCGCTCTCAGCTTCTTCGAATATACCAGCAAATGAACTCTTGATCTCAGAGTGCACTGACTCTTTTTTGTGAGATTTTTTACCCTTGATATTCGAACTTTTCAATTTCGGGTCATTTGAAGGTGGTTCTATCCTCACGTTTTAACCTCTCTTCAAATTAATAGTGTTTGTCTTACTTCTCAACTGCCTTTGCAACATTTTCAGCTAATGTTCTGAAAGCCTGTTCAATTTCGCTCTCTCTGTAATAAAGTGTTATTGGTTTACCTTCGTCGAGTAATTCAAGAGCTTTTGGATCCATGGGAATGCGTCCTAAGACGGGAACTGAATATTCTTCGGCAAGTGCATCGGCCCCGCCTTTTCCAAATGGATACACGACTTCCTCTTTACATCTCATGTAGGACATGTTTTCTACTATTCCAAGGACTTTCTGATTCATTGCATGGACGAATGCTATCGCTCTCCTAACATCATCGAGTGCCACCTTTTGTGGTGTTGTGACCATAATTACTCCATCTATTTGGCCAAGCGTCTGGAAAAGGCTTAGTGCTTCATCACCCGTCCCCGGTGGCAAATCAAATATCATGAAATCAAGCTTACCCCAATTGGTATCACCCAAGAATTGTTTTATTGCCGAATGTTTTAAAGGACCACGCCAGATAATTGGCTTACCTTCCTCCACCATCATGGATATTGATAAGGCTTTCAGATTTGGAAGTATCTCTGCAGGCACTATTCTTTCATCTTCGTCAATTAGCGGAGTTGCATTCCCACCGAGCATCCTAACAATATCCGGTCCGTGGATGTCGATATCAAGTATTCCAACGTTATAGCCACTCTCGGCAAGAGCCGTTGCTAAGTTCACAGAGACAGTTGTCTTACCAACCCCACCCTTTCCACTCAGAACAGCGATAAAATGCTTTACATTTTCTTTTAACGTGGTAATCTTTTGGTCTTCAGAAAGTTTAAAATCCATTATATTTTAACCTCCTCTTCAAAGAAATATTTTTGATTAGCCTCCTGAAATACGTTTTTTCTTATTTTTTCAAAAAATTCTTACTTCCCTTTCTTTTCCAAAAGAGTTTATCTAAAATCTTAATAATTTTAATTTTTTATCTTTAATGAATTAATTCATTATTTTTATGTCGCTTTATTCCTTCTTAGATTATTTTTTTTAACTACTTCCCCACCATTTTCCCTCAAACTAACCCTCTTATGCCCACCTGGTTTGTTCCACACTCTCACATTCCTTCGTCCTATTTGAGGTATGGTGAGTTTGCTTATTCTCGTATCCTGGTTACTTTCCTAATGGAGGTGACC
>NZ_FRDJ01000023.1 GCF_900143265.1 Fervidobacterium gondwanense DSM 13020
CATACCTCAAATAGGACGAAGGAATGTGAGAGTGTGGAACAAACCAGGTGGGCATAAGAGGGTTAGTTTGAGGGAAAATGGTGGGGAAGTAGTTAAAAAAAATAATCTAAGAAGGAATAAAGCGACATAAAAATAATGAATTAATTCATTAAAGATAAAAAATTAAAATTATTAAGATTTTAGATAAACTCTTTTGGAAAAGAAAGGGAAGTAAGAATTTTTTGAAAAAATAAGAAAAAACGTATTTCAGGAGGCTAATCAAAAATATTTCTTTGAAGAGGTATTCCTGTTTTTCGTAATCTGTATGTAGATGGCATCTTACCTTTCAAGGAATTCAATAATTTACCATTTGAATATACATCTTACGCTTGGAAAGATAAGGTCTTGCCTTATGAGGTCTACCTAGGTAAGGGTTACCATGTACTGTCTTTGGAAGTATCAACTGGTATATATGAAAAATTGATCGAAGAATTGCAAAGTATTGTTAAGAGAGTACAGGGTATAGGTCTTGATATTCAGAAGCTTGTTGGAAATAATCTTGATCCAAACAGAACGTGGGATATTGAAAAGTATATGCCCGGCGTGTTGAAGGAATTAAAGGATATCTCGCTTAAGTTGAGAAAGGACTATAAAAATTTACTTAACGTTGTTGGTCAACAAGGTCGTTCTTCTATCTCGGATTTGCTTGTCGCTGCGGATCTTATCGATAAGATTTTGAAGAAACCAGAGAAGTTACCGTTTTTCCTCGATGAGTTAAGTGGTGGTGCTTCATCTGTAGCGCAAAGATTGTCGGAGTTATCTATGAGGTTAAAAGAGCAACCAATGGGCATCGATAAGGTCTATGTCTTCCAGGGTGTTCTTCCAAACACTCTTCAAAGTGCTAATACTGGCTTTATTACGATGTACGAAGAAGTTGAGAAGCTTTGGCTTTCACTGTTTAATAAAAATCAAGATTATTCAATTTTTGAGAAAACAGATGTACGTGCTTTACGTATATGGGTAAATAGACCTGTTCAATACGTTGAAACATTACAGTACCTGATAGATACAGATTTTAGCAAAAAGACAGGTATTCCTGTGGTACTCTCACTTATGCCAAATGAACAAAAGCTCATATTAGCTGCATCATCGGGTAATGTGCCAGATATTGCTTTGAGTATTAGCAACTGGGTTCCTTTTGAACTTGCAATTAGAAAAGCACTCTATCCACTTTCGGATTTTCCTGACTTTTTTGAAGTTGTTTCTAAGGATTACAATATCGAAACACTGTTACCTATGGTGATAGATGATAAGGTATACGGTGTTACTGAAACTCAGAATTTTTATGTGTTGTTCTATCGAAAAGATATAGTTTCGAACCTCGATATTCCGTTACCTAACACGTGGGATGATGTGAAGAAGATCCTTCCTGAATTGCAAAGAAGAGGTATGAACTTTTTCATACCCATGTGTGAACAGACCACAAAGTATTTCAACACCACTGCTCCTTTCTTCTTCCAAAATGATGCAAAGTTGTACTCACAAGATGGATTTAGAGCGGCGTTAAATGAAGAAAATTCCGTGAAGGCTTTTGAGTTGATGACGGATCTTTTCTCAGTGTACGGTATGCCTGAACAGGTTGCCAACTTTTACAATTCGTTCCGTTATGGAAGGGTACCAATCGGTGTTGGTGATTTCGGACTTTATGTTGTACTTTCGAACGCTGCAGATGAGTTGTACGGTGCGTGGGATATTGCTCTTTCTCCGGGTGTCATGGGGAACGATGGTGTGGTGAAACGTTATCAAGTCTCCGGAGATCGTGCAGATGTTGTGTTTGCAAATTCTGATAAAAAGGAAAAAGCATGGATATTCTTGAAATGGTGGCTTTCAAAAGAAACACAACTTAAATTCGCACGTACACTTGTTAACAGATACGGTCCAACATACCTTTGGAATACGGCAAACGTTAACGCTTTCAAAGAAATGGATTTTATAGATGAAAGGCATAAAAAGGTCATTCTAAATCAATGGAAATGGATAAGGGAAGTTCAAAGACATCCGGGTGGTTACATGACAGAAAGGGAAGTTAGTAACATATGGAACAGGGTAGTAGTAGAAGGTTATCCGTTAAGAACATCTATAGATAGGTCGGTGATTATAATCAACAGAGAGCTTGAGAGAAAGTTAACTGAATTCGGTTACATAAAAGAGGGGAAACCTGTTAAACCATACAAAATGTACGCTAATATGGAAGAATTCGTTAAAGAAAATCTCGGGGTAAGAGCGTCTGTTGTTTTGGATAATCAACGAAAACTTTGGGGTGATACATATGGTAACTAAAATTCCGAAAAGGCGTTCAAATCATTGGCTTCTTTTATCACCTTATCTAACGCTTTTTACAATATTCATCGTCTTACCAGTTGCTGTGGCTATATTTCTTTCATTTACTTACTTCAACGCTATCGAAAAGCCAAGGTGGATAGGTATACAGAATTACATCATTTTATTAACAAGAGACGACATCTTCATGCAAAAAGTTCTTCCAAATACTATTAAATACGCTCTTATAGTAGGTGTCGGTGGATACATACTCTCATTTATTCTTGCTTGGCTTGTTGCTCAACTTACCAAGATACCACGAACGATTTTTGCACTTATTTTGTATTCTCCATCTTTAACTGCTGGTGTGACGATGACCGTTGTTTGGCGTGTGTTGTTCAACGGTGATCAGCAAGGTTATCTGAATGCGTTATTGTTGAACCTTGGATTAATAGATAAACCAGTTCAATGGTTGCAGTCACCTCAACATCTTATGGATATTATGATTATTGTTTCCTTGTGGAGTAGTATGGGTGTCGGATTCCTTGCTATGCTTGCTGGTATATTGAATATCGATGAACAATTGTACGAAGCAGCATATATAGATGGGATAAAGAATAGATTACAAGAGATTATATACGTTACGATTCCTGCTATGAAACCTCAGATGCTCTTTGGTGCTGTTATGTCGATAGTTAATACATTTACATCAGCTGGTATCGGTGTTGCCTTGTCCGGTTCCAATCCAACACCGCAGTACGCAGGGCAATTGATAGTTAACCATATAGAAGATTACGGCTTTTTACGTTACGAAATGGGATACGCTGCTGCTTTATCAGTTGTTTTGTTACTTATAATCTGGTTCTTCTCTCGTGTAGCATGGCGTTTGTTCGGTGAAAGGTAGGGATGGTCGATGGCAAAGTTTACGACTAAAACAAATCCAAGGTACTTTCACAAAAGTCAATTAAAGTTCTATTTCATACTGGCACCTATCGCTTTGTTTATGACGTTGCCGATAATTTTTATCTTCTCGCAAGCTTTCAAACCTCTCGATGAATTATTTTTGTATCCACCGAGGTTCTTTGTTAGAAGACCGACGCTTGATAATTTTTACCAACTCTTTGCCCTGACAAGAACATCCAATATTCCAGTAAGTAGGTATCTTATGAACAGTATACTCACGGCATTTTTCACCGTGCTTTTCACAATAATCATATCTGTTTTCGCTGGTTACACACTTTCCAAGAAACATTTCAAGGCTAAGGGAGTAATCTTCACCATAAATAACCTTGCTCTTATGTTCGTTCCGATAGCGGTTATTATTCCAAGGTATTTTATAATTCAAAGTCTTGGACTTATAGATACGTTCATAATAAATATTTTATCGTTACTTGCCATGCCAATAGGTGTCTTCCTTGTGAAACAATTCATCGACCAGATACCAGATGCGCTTATCGATGCCGCCTTGGTCGATGGAGCCAACGATTTCCATATAATATTCAATATCATAATCCCTCTTCTCAAACCTGCAATCTCAACAGTAGGGATTCTCGCTTTCCAAGTTGCTTGGAATAGTGCCGAAGCCTCAACGTATTACATAAACAACGAAAATCTCAGAACATTTGCATTTTACGTATCGAATTTAACTCAAGCAACGGGAAACACTATAGCAGGTCAAGGTATCTCAGCAGCAGCTGGTTTAATCATGTTCGTACCGAATTTGATATTGTTCATAGTTATGCAATCAAGAGTTATGAATACAATGGCTTACAGTGGATTAAAGTAGTAGGTCATAGCAATGGAAGGTGATATAGGAAATGAAAGCGAAGGTTCTCTTATCTTTTTTAATCTCTTTGATCTTTTTATCCACAGTGTTCGGTGTAGATAGTACATTCTTAACTTACACACTTACCGGTAATAACAATTGGAAGATTACACAAGATGCCTATCTTGTGAGTGAAGTGTTGTTTAAAGATTTTGATCTTTATTATCCTGAGGATTTATTTATCAAAGGTTCTAAGATGTATATCGCCGATTCAGGTAACGCTCGTATCGTTGTTTTGGATATGAACACTATGGAAATTAGTACCATAGGTGATATGGCACTGTGGCAACCAACAGGTATATTCGTAACAGATGAATATGTGTATGTTGCTGATCCGGGAAGTTCCGAAGTAGTTGTCTTTACGCTTACAGGTGAGGAAGTGAAAAGAATAGGTAGACCTACGAATCCACTCTTCGGTGAGACAGCTAATTACAAACCAAAGAAATTAGTCGTAGATAAAAGAGGCAATTTGTACATCGTTAGCGAAGGTACTTTTGAAGGAATTATACAACTTGATAAAGATGGACAGTTTCTTGGATACTTCGGTAGTAATACCGTTGGTTTAACATTTTTAGATAAATTCATAGATTTATTTTACACGAAAGAGCAAAAGGCAAAGTTGTTGAATAGAATTCCTAAACCATATACAAATATCACTATCGATGACAAAGGTTTGATATACACCGTAACACAGAAGGAATCTGGTAATGCAATAAAAAGGCACAACACTATCGGTATAAATGTACTGTCAGCTTCTCGTGATAGAAAGATGATCGATGAAGATAATTTCATCGATATAGCTGTTGATAAAGATGGGAGAATGTACGCATTAACGGAAACCGGTTTGATTTACGAATATGATCAGGAAGGTAACCTTATCTTTTCGTTCGGTGGACGCGCAATAGCAACTGAACGAAATGGACTCTTTTCCGTAGCTGTAGCTATAACAACTGATGAAAATGGGAATTTGTACGTGCTTGATAGAGAAAGAGGCCTTGTCCACATATTTGTACCAACAGAATATGCGAATATACTCCACAAAGCGTTGAATTTATATGAAGAAGGTAAGTACTTAGAAAGTAAGAAGTACTGGGAACAAGTAATGACCTATGATGGATATTCAAAGATCGCACACCATGGACTGGGTAAAGCATACTTTCAAGAAGGAGATTACAATAGAGCAGCTTTGCATTTCAAAGAAGCATTTTCACGTAGAGATTACTCCGATGCATTTTGGGAATTGAGGAATATGTTTTTGCAAAATCATATGGGGTTGATACTCTTTGTTTTCTTACTGATTATCATTCTATTCGTACTCATCGACTGGCTATCAAGAACCGGGAAACTTAGCGTAAAGGTAAAGGTAAAATCAAAGCTCATTTCAGATATTTTATACATGAAAAATATTCTAAAACATCCGTTAGATACGTTTTACTATATCCAAAAGAAAAGGCACGGTTCTGTGTTATCAGCTTCGATTATTTATTTGTTGTTCTTGATTGTTGTACTATTCGATTACTTCGGCAGGAGTTTTATATTCAATTTGAACACAAATGAGAGAAGTGTTGGGTTTGTGATTTTAACGGCAGCTGCACCAGTTGGATTGTGGGTCATATCTAATTGGCTTGTGAGCTCCATAAACGATGGGAAAGGAACGTTAAGGGATATATACATCTTCACCGCTTACACGTTCGCACCATATATACTCTTTCAACCGTTAGTCATTTTAAGTACGTATATACTCACATACAATGAGACGTTCTTAATCGATTTTGCCTCATTAATTATCATATCGTGGGTTGGTGTTTTACTCTTTACTGGTGTAAAAGAGATCCACGATTACAACATCAGAAATACGATAAAGAGTATTTTACTCACACTTGGTTGGATATTCGTGATGATTTTAATATATTCAATAGTATACATGTTGTGGGACCAACTAACGGAAACCGCTTTTGGTATAGTTCAGGAGGTGTTGTATCGTGTCAGGATTTCAAGGTAAATACAAATTTTTATTCACTATAATATACTTGCTTGTTGGCTATCTGTCTTTTTCTCAGGCGATAGGAAATGAATTCTTATCGAACAGGTTTACACGACCAGAGAAGTACGTAGATGTTAATTCTCCATTCACATTGGAAGGTTATACGAAGATAGGTGAATCAAGTGCTTTGGAATTATGGATCGATTTGAAAACAACATCGTTGAGGGTTGTCGATAAAAGAAGTGGATACATCTGGGGTGATGTCGTAACAACGCATGAAGCATTCTCTGAAATGAATGATACGTGGAAGGCAATAGCAAAGTCGATAGTTTTAATCGAATACTTCGATGATCGTGGTATTTCAAATGTGATTGGAAGTGCCGATGAAAGTGTTCAAAAAAGCTATAGTAGAGTCAATGATGGTATAGATTTTAAATTCAATTTCAAAAAAGTAGACATATCTTTCCTGTTGAGCGTAAGACTGAGTGGAGATAGAATTGTCTTTCAATTGAAGAATGGTACCATAAAGGAATCTGGAAAATACACGTTGGCTTCGGTTATCTTTGCACCGTTTCTTGGAAGTACAGTTTCAAATGAGATAGATGGATACGTGTTCGTACCGGACGGTCCAGGTGCGCTTATCAGATTTTCAAAGCCCGCTCATTATCTGAATTGGTTTGAAAAGAGGGTGTATGGTAAGGATTACGGTATCGATAACTTAGCTTCTGTCAACGACCTTCGTTCAAAAAGGCCAAATGATTTCTTACGTGAAGAACCGTCGATACTTACACCGGTCTTTGGAATTGTTCATGGTGTTAAAAGAAACGCTATATTTGGTGTCGTGACATCTGGTAAAGAGTACTCTTCTATCGTCGCTTATCCAAGTGGTATATTAAGCCTTTACAACTGGGTTTCCGCAAAATTTATATACCGCCAAAAATACCTTCAACCAACAAGTCGCAGTGGTGCAGGTATACAAGTCGCTCAGAAAGACATGAATAAATTCGATGCGAAACTTGAAGTATCGTTCCTAGCAGGTAACGATGCGGATTACGTTGGAATGGCAAAGTATTACAGAGATAATTATCTCAAAAACTGTTAATGATAAAATAAAAATGTACTGAAAGTGGAATATAAGGATGTACAAAATTGTACATTGATATGATATCCTTTCTCATAGTGAGGAGGGATATCAAATGCAGAACTTAACAGCACATTTAAACATGATAAGGGCGATGAAAATGAAACCTAACTTTTCAGAACTTGCAAGAATATATGGGATAGACAGAAGAACAGTAAAAAAGTATTATGAGGGTTATGAAGGAAAACCTAAGAATAGAAATAAACCAAGTAAATTGGACAAATACTATGATGAGATAAAATCAAAGCTTGCTATCAAAGGAGTTACAGTCAAGGGTGTTTATGAGTATTTAAAATCAAAAGATGAGA
>NZ_FRDJ01000024.1 GCF_900143265.1 Fervidobacterium gondwanense DSM 13020
CATCTTTTGATTTTAAATACTCATAAACACCCTTGACTGTAACTCCTTTGATAGCAAGCTTTGATTTTATCTCATCATAGTATTTGTCCAATTTACTTGGTTTATTTCTATTCTTAGGTTTTCCTTCATAACCCTCATAATACTTTTTTACTGTTCTTCTGTCTATCCCATATATTCTTGCAAGTTCTGAAAAGTTAGGTTTCATTTTCATCGCCCTTATCATGTTTAAATGTGCTGTTAAGTTCTGCATTTGATATCCCTCCTCACTATGAGAAAGGATATCATATCAATGTACAATTTTGTACATCCTTATATTCCACTTTCAGTACATTTTTATTTTATCATTAACATGATGATAAAAGAAGCGGGATACGATTATGTAGTAGCAAGCAGATTAAAGAATGCAAGTAAAGAAGTTTTAGATGAAGTATTTGAGCAAGAAGGATATAAAAGGCTTGATGGAAAAAGTTGTTTGAATGCTGAAGAAATTTATGGGGATGAATTCAAATATAAGGTATTGGAAAGAACAAATGTTATTAAGGATGAAGAGGGTAAAGAGTTTAAAATAGAAGAGAATTTGATAATAACGTATTCAAGCAAGAGAGCTAAGAAAGACAAAGAAGACAGAGAGAGATTGGTATCAAAAGCCAAAGAGCTTTTAGAGAACAAAGGAAGTATAACAGCCTTAGAGAAAAAAGGTGCGAGGAAATATTTGAAGAAGAAATCAAAGTCAGAAGAATATGTATTGGATGAGGAAGCGATAAAACGAGATGAGAAGTTTGACGGTTATTATGCAATACAAACGAGCAAAAAGGATATGGATGTAGAAGAAGTATTAGGGGCATATCACGATTTATGGAAGATAGAACAGTCATTCAGAGTAATGAAAAGCTGTTTAGAAGTACGACCGATATATCACTTTACAGAAAGCAGAATAAAAGGACATTTTGTGATATGTTTTTTGGCATTTTTATTACAGAGGGCATTGGAATATATTTTGAGGAAAAAAGGTAAAGGAATAAGTAGTGAAAGGATAATGGAAGCAATAGATTCAATGAACTTTTTTGAAATAGAGATAAAAGGGAAGAAATATTTGATAAAGCAAAGGACAGAAGAAGGAGCTGGAGATATACTGAATGTGATGAAGATAAAGGGGCCGAAAAATTTCATCACATATGAGGAAGGCTTAGAATTTATTGGTATTAGCAAATGATGTAGTGACAAAATTGAGGTCCATATTTTGTCAATCCCAGTCCTCCCAAGCTTTTTGAGTTTCAAACTGACAAAGTCAAGAAAAAAAAAAAAAAA
This sequence comes from Fervidobacterium gondwanense DSM 13020, assembly GCF_900143265.1. Taxonomy (NCBI): domain Bacteria; kingdom Thermotogati; phylum Thermotogota; class Thermotogae; order Thermotogales; family Fervidobacteriaceae; genus Fervidobacterium; species Fervidobacterium gondwanense. Next base: position 1,309 of record NZ_FRDJ01000024.1, read on the forward strand.
AAGAAAAAAACGAGTTTGACATGATAGAAATTGACAAAGTAAAATTAAGGTGAAAATGCCAAGGGGAATATTAATAAATATAGAGATTAGCATATATCTTTTCACAAATAAGATAGCTTATATGTAAACAGGATGTTGTACCATGAAATACAAAAGAAAATATTGTATTTATATTTATTATCATTATTTATTTCTTTGTTATCAAAAAATTCCAATTTACAATGGCATCAACCTCTCATGGGCGCCCATGAAGGGATGCAAAATAAAATAGGTAGGAGGAATGGGAATATGAAAAACCACAAAAAGATTTTATCATTTTTAATTACACTTACTTTAATGATAGTAAGCATTTTCTATTTTTCAACTCATAAAACTGCTGCAATTTCAGTTTCTGCTGTTCAAAAAACTGATTTTCCAAACTTCAAAACGATAGTAAATATTCCTGTTTCGGTAGATGGCATTGAATATACTGGCATTATAGGATATGGTTCACATGAAGGTCCTAATGCTTTTGATGTAAAAGGTGATAAAGTTTATGTTCTGGATAATGTTCATCACAGAGTACTCGTATACAGCAAAGAAAATGGTAATTTGATTAGAAGAATTAATATACCAAATGAACAATGGATTCACGGTATGGCAGTAGATAAAGAAGGAAAAATATATTTGTTTAATGCTGGTACAAATACTTTAATTACAATAAATAATGGAGTAGTTGATATCTCAACAAATAAAGAGCTGAGATTAGAGCCGTTTTACAAGTTTGATGTAAATGATAACGGTCCATTTGTTGTGCTTTCTGGTGATAAAATGAAAACGTGTTTTTTAGCTAAGGATATCAACAAAAACAAATTATATGTAGCAGAAGAAAGAGAAGGAGTATTTTCTTCTGATGGAAGTGTAAGCAAAGTAAACGCTTCTGCTTGTAAAGCAAGCATAGATACAGGTGATGCTTTTGAATTTCCAAGATGGTTTGTTAATGAAAATTGTGCTTATGAATATATTGGTAGAAGAGGTTTTATTCAGTTTTGGAAGATAACTAACGATTACGGTGAATGGATAGTCAAGTTAAATTCAAAAACACAGAATATTGAAGGACTTGTTAAGATTCCAGATGGTAAATATTATTTCCCGATACGTGATGCAGTACTTGAAGGGAATGACGTCTTTGTATTGGTGCCCTGTGAAAAGAATGTTTATGTATTAGAAGTTGATTCATGGATGACAAATGATCAGTATATCAAATATAAAGAATCATTGGGAAGTGAAAAAACTTAATTGAGAACAAAAACAGTGATATTCAGTTTAATGAGCAAACTAAATATATAAGTACCTCAAGTCTAAATAGAAACCAAATTATGTCTATTGCTTACCAGTACAATAATTACAAATGGTATTGTTCAAAACAGAATTTTGATGGTTCAAAAGTAGCAAATCCTAATTTGTGGAAAAGACCATGTTTTATAACCTCATATAATACTTACTATTATCAGGTTCCATATTGTTGGGGTGGAGGAGATTCTTTATCAGAGTTTGGGCAAAAAATTAATGAGGGTTATGCTGCAGGAAATGTTTATACAAGTAGTAGTGGTTATGTAGGAGGAACAACTGGGGTCGATTGCTCGGGTTTTGTTAGTAAATGCTGGATGTTGCCTTATAAATGGAGTACTTATGATATAATGAGATACTGTAAAAGTATCAGTTTTAGTGCCTTGCAACAAGGAGATGCTTTATGTAACAGTGGTCATGTTATGCTGTTTTATCAAAAGGATGCTTCTGGCAACTATATAGTATATGAAAGTACAACTGGAGGTTATGATCGAGTTATCCATCGTGCACGAAGCAAGTCTGAGGTAGAAGGTTCATATGGTGCGTATCAGTGTCCGTAGTTAATATGTATGTTATCAAATCAAAATACCTCCTTGTGGCTTTATCAAAAATTTGCCACAAGGGGGATTTTATTTATAGACAAAAAGACATAGGTTCAATTGTCAGCAAGACAGTTATAATAAGTGTTTGTATCAGAGAATTTTTATTAAAAAAATGAAAGGAGCAAAAAAGAATGAAGTTAAAAAACAAATTGCTTGTGCCCAAACTATTTGCTGTAATAGCTTGTTTTGCTGGGATACTTTTAGTTGGATTTTTAATAATTTACAGCCGTCAAAATATTGTAAAAATTGGATATGTAAGAATATTAGGAAATGAAAACATCAATGAAATTTATGGAAGAACATTGGAAGGAAGAGTAATTGATAGCCGTGGAAATGACAATTTGTTATTCAAATTTAAAACAGCAGATAGTGAGATTGATAAAAATTTTACGCTTTTTCCACGTCGATTTTTTGCATGGGAAAAAATCATATAGCTTACACAAACGACCTGAAAGAAATAATTGTTGTTAATTATAAAACCAGAAAAGAGGTGTATCGGCAAAAATTAAATGAAAGAATAGAATATATCAGCGTAAATAAAGAAAAAGAAGAATTTGTAATAGCGACAAGTAAAGCGTTGTATCTTTTGAGGAATAAAAATAAAGTAAGAGATGAAGATAACAATGAATTTTTATTAACACGTATAGCAGAAGGTAAATTTTGCTGTCCCTCTATTTCCTCTGATAGTAGATATATAGTGTGTGGTGAGTATGATAATAAAGAAAATGAGTTGGCTGTATCTCTTGTTATGTTTGATTTGTTGAACAAAACAAAGAAAAAACTTTTATCTGAGAAGATTGGCAATTTTTCTGTGAAAGAAGTATATAGAATAATATATTTTACAGCAATAAACAGAATCAATAAATGGATTGTATTACAATCAAGGACTCCTGCTGAACCACCATATGTATGGATTTCTGCAATTGATTTAAAAAGTGGTACGAAAAAAGAATTTACTGAAAACACAGGTTTGAGCAACTCACCGGGATGTTTTGTATCAGAAGATAAATATTTATTTACACAGGGTGAGCCAGAATATAGAGGATTTGGAGATTATTCTACTATAAATGATCCGTTTAAGTCAAAGCCGGTTATTCTTGACCTTAATACTGGAAAATTGGAAATTGTGAATGATGTGCCAAAAGACATTAATGTCTTCTGGCCAATATGTGGAAATGATAAATCAATTTATTTTATAGACAGGAACTATCAATCATTTGTGCTAAATAGAATTTATGATACGTGTATTTATAGGCTGAAAAATAAAAAAATTGAGTTATTGTTTAAGGTAAATGGTGGCATTGTAAGTTATGATGTAATTCCGAATTGAAATTTTTAAAGAAAATTTGGGAAGCATATTTACTTTTAGTCTTAAGCAATTAAAATTTTCTACATATAATAAAGTTTGAATATTGACGAAGTAGTCGAAAGCTCCAATAAATACTTAAAAAATAAAGAAAAAAACACACTTTTATAACCTATATGACAGTTTCGTATGGAGAATAATCAAAAAATTAAAATTTCAACCACCGAAACAAAGGAATACCGTCTAAAAGTAAAATTTTATAATTTCGTTGCTATGGGTAAAACACAATAAGAAACACTATATATTGCAAGAAAGGGGCTATCCAAATATCTTTTTGGACAGCCCCTACCTTGTTACCAGGAAACTCTATTTAAAACCTTTTTGCTAACTCCTCAGCCTCTTTCAATGCATTTGCGATAATCTTTTCTACATCCTCACCTACAATATCAAGCCGCTGAGCTAAAATTACCTGAAAATCCTCAACTCCCATAAAACCCAGAATGGTTCTTAGGTACCTGCTTGCCATTTCAAAGTCTGAAAATGGTGGTGTTTTGAAGTCACCGCCTGTTGCCATGATATGAACTGCTTTTTTGCCACGAAGAAGTCCCACGGCCCCCTGTTCTGTGTATTTAAAGGTTATTCCTGAGACTGTAATGTAGTCTATATACGCCTTGAGGATTGCAGGAATGCTCAAATTCCACATAGGTGCTGCAAACACGTACTTGTCAGCCTCAGCAAACTGATAAGCATACTTCAAAATAGGATGATGCTTTGAGGCCTCAGTCTTTGGACCAAAAACGTCAGCAATATCGTTTTCTGTTAAGAAATGAATACCTTCTTTGTAAAGGTCAAGTAGTACAATCTCATCCTGGGGGTGGTGCTCTTTGTACACCTTAATAAAGTGCTCAGAGATTATAAATGTCCTTGAGTTTTCGTTATTCTTTGGATTAGCTTTTATATACAAAAGCTTTGCCATTCTGAGTTCCTCCTTAAATAGATAATTTTCTTGATTATATTATACCCTTGTAAATGTAAATGTCAATATCAAAATGAACAAAAAATCGAAAATAAAAATGTACAAAAAATAAACTTAGTTTTGCTGGTTTGTGTTGCTAAAATATACTGTTTTTGACTGCAATCTGTATGAAGGACCTTTTATGAAAATCACGTAAGAATGATGGAGTAGCCTATCCAAAATTGCATTTGCTATCGTCGCTCCACCAAATATCTCTCCCCA
>NZ_FRDJ01000025.1 GCF_900143265.1 Fervidobacterium gondwanense DSM 13020
CTCGTATAATAAGTTCGGTAAAAATTAAAATTGGTCTTTGAAAATTGAATGCATATTTTTTAACACCTCTGGTAAAATAGTTTCAGGTTGCCCCTCCTTGAGACTTTGTTCTCTTAAATAAGATTGCCTAACTAGAGTACAGCTTTTTACTTGCCGGAAAATGTTTTGCCTCGTTTTCTTATGTACCGCGAGGTTGTAAGGCTGTACTCAATCCGGAGGTGATTCCTTTGGCTATTTTAGCTATTGATGTCTCAAAGAACTATCTTTCTTTCTTTTCTGATTTCATCGGTAGTGGGACTGTTGAGAACTCTCCTCAAGGTATTGTTGAACTTTTTAACAAAGCTTTTGCTTCTTCTTCCGATTTTTCTCTTGTCCTTGAATCAACTGGTGTTTTTTCTTTTAATGTCGCTAACTTCTTCTTTCAAAACAACGTACCTGTCTTTTGGGTTAAAACTGATAACATTAAGCTCTATCGCAAAATTCTCAATCGTCCTAAAACTGACAAAATCGATGCTGAACTTATTTTCTCTATCGCTTCTAAATTTCCTGAGTCTTTAGTCCCTTTTGTCAATAACTCATATATCATCTCTGAGCTTCGTAATCTCACCAGACTTTATTTAAAGTTCAACGAAGATATCGCTCGATTGAAACTTAGGCTCTATTCGTATGTTTCTCTTTATTTCCCTAAACTTGACTTTAAACTAAATAAGACTTTCGAATGCCTGCTTAAAGATTATACAATCGAAGAAATCGCAAACATGCCAATTGAAGAGTTATTTGAATATATTGCGAAAATTTCCAGACACAATGTCTCTTCACAAGTCTTAGCAGAAAAACTCCAAACTCTTGCTAAAGATGCCTTGAGGTTGTCTGTTAATCCTTCAAACACTCTGAGAATATCTATTGTTTCCACTATCGATTTGATACAGCACTATGAAAAACAAATCGAACTAGTAAAGAAAGAAATAAGTAAATTACTTAAAGTAATTTCGAACACACTAACAACAGTCAAAGGGATAGGAGAAATAACTGCAGCTGGAATTATAGCCGAAATAGGAGACATCAATCGTTTCGAAAAAGCCTCAGCGTTAGCATCATACGCAGGGCTTGTATGGACAATCAATCAAAGTGGAAATTACAAATCAGAAAACAACCAACTAACGAAAAAAGGGAACAAGTATCTAAGAACATACCTAGTAATGGCAGCGAACGGAGTAAAGACATACGATCCTGTATACAAAGAATATTATCGCAAAAAGTACGCAGAAGCAACAACACACAAACACATGAGAGCGCTAATATTAACTGCAAGGAAATTAGTAAATTTAGTGTATTATTTACTAAAGAACAACGTACCGTATGTACCGATGAAATAGGTAAAAAGAACGAAATCAAGTATGTGAAGAATGAAAGTGAAATATTAAGTTATTGAAAGTCAAAGTGTTGACTAGGTTTTTTATTTTTCTATTTTTTCTCCTCTTGACTTATTACCGGAAATCT
>NZ_FRDJ01000026.1 GCF_900143265.1 Fervidobacterium gondwanense DSM 13020
AAGAGAAGAAATTGACAGAATCTCCAGGACAACGGAATTCAACACGAAGAAATTGTTAGATGGAAAACTTGAGAACTTCAGATTCACACCAGATGCAAAAGTGGTTACAGGTGGAAATATTAATGTTTCTCTTGGAACAATCAGAAATACCGCTGGCGAAGGAACATATGTAATAGAAGTTGGACAATTAAACGGAAGCGTTAGCAGTGCAATCGATGTTAGAATTACAAGAATAGACGCATCCGGCTCAATAACCACAACATCAGCAACGATAGGTGCAGGTGTTGTTGCGTTAGGTAATATTACATTCAGATGGACAGGCTCAACATTTAGCATTTCTGATTTCGGAGGAGCACTGCCATTGAACGAAGTTATAGATAGCGCAGTTGTAAGAGTAGAGGCATTGTACACGTCAAATACACAATTGATATTCCAAATAGGTTCAAACGAAGGGCACAACATGATAGCAGGAATTGACAACATGAGTGCAAAGTCACTTGGACTAACAACAAGTACACTTAAAGTGACAGACCAAAATAGTGCGGAAAAAGCGATAATGGTAGTAGATGGAGCGATACACAGGGTAAGTACAGCGAGGGCAGCGCTTGGTGCGATTCAGAACAGGCTTGAGCACACGATAGCGAACCTTGGAGTAGCAGCAGAGAACCTGACAGCAGCGGAAAGCCGAATAAGAGACGCAGACATGGCGAAAGAGATGATGCAATTCACAAAACAGCAGATACTGTTGCAATCGAGTATGTCGATGCTTGCACAAGCTAACGCTCAACCTCAACAGGTGTTGCAAATCTTGAGAGGATAAAACATTTAAAACATTAGGCTAAAATCACATTTTATAGAGTACTTTATCAAGGAGGTGATAGAAAAGTATCAAGTTTATGGTTTAGAACTTTTCGGAAGTTTTTATTTAATTAAGTTCAGGACGAAAGTACACAAGGAGGTGGAGAGGTATGAGGATTAACCACAACGTGAACGCACTGAACAGCTGGAGAAACATCAGCATGACGAACATGGACATGAGCAAGACACTTGAGAGACTCTCATCTGGATTAA